>CAYNCY010000275.1:0-5399 GCA_964395195.1 uncultured Steroidobacteraceae bacterium | reverse complement strand
TCGAGCCCGAACGACCTGCTCGACCAGCGCGACCAGCTGCTGACGCAGCTGAGCTCGCTGACGACCGTCAAGACCAACACCGAGAGCGACGGCTCGGTCGACGTCTTCATCGGCGCGGGCCAGCCGCTCATCATCGGTTCGCAGACGACCGCGCTCGGCACCGTGCCGAATGCCTTCGATGGCACCAAGCTCGACATCACCTACGGCACGGCGACCCCGCCGCAGGTGCTCACGAACCAGCTGACGGGCGGGCAGCTCGGCGGCCTCCTGCAGGTGGGCGCGCAGCTGATCCAGCCGACGCTGAACTCGCTCGGCCAGATCGCGACCGGCATCGCCGCGCTCACCAACAGCCAGCAGGCGCAGGGCCTCGACCTCAACGCCCAGCTCGGCAAGGCACTTTTCAGCGTGACGCCGCCGCAGGCGCTCGGCGCCTCGACCAACACCGGTACCGCCGCGCTCACGGGCGCGACGGTCTCGAGCGCGAACGTCGGGGCACTCACGGCCAACAACTACACGCTCCGCTACCAGGCCGGCGCGTGGACCGCGACCGTGCAGGGCAGTGGCGCCGCCGTCACCGTGACGGGCACCGGAACCGCCGCGAGCCCGCTCAGCTTCGATGGCCTCTCCTTCACGGTCGCGGGCACGCCCGCGAACGGCGACTCGTTCCTGGTCGAACCGACCGCGCTCGCCGCGACCAGTCTCAAGGTCGTGCTGACGGATCCCTCGGGCCTCGCGGCCGCGAACCCGGTCGTGAGCGCGGCCTCGCTGAACAACGTCTCGAGCGCCGCCGTCAGCGCGCCGACCGTCGGCGCGGTCACGGACCCGAGCCTCCTGATGCCGGCGACGATCAAGTTCCTGACGGCCTCGACCTATACGGTCACGACGCAGACGAGCGCGACCACGAGCGTCACCTCGGCCGTGCAGACGCTCGGCGCCAATGGCGTGATCACGGCCCCCGCGGTGGCCGGGATCGCGAACTCAGGGGGCGGCTGGAGCGTGACCGTGACCGGCACGCCTTCGCCCAACGACAGCTTCACGGTCGCGAAGAACTCGACGGGCTCCGGCGACAACACCAACGCGCTCGCCTTCGCGGCCCTGCAGAACAAGTCGGCGCTCGCCGGCGGTACGCTTGGCGTCAGCGGCGCGTACTCGAACCTCGTCAACGTCGTCGGCACCGCGACCCAGCAGGCGACGCAGGCGCAGAGCGCGCAGCAGGCCCTCGTCACGCAGGCGACGCAGAGCGTCTCCAACATCTCCGGCGTCAACCTCGACGAGGAGGCTGCCAACATGCTGCGCTGGCAGGAGGCCTACGCCGCGACCGCGAAGCTGGTCGCGACCGCGGACTCGATGTTCCAGACGCTGATACAAGCGTTCCAGGGAGCCTGATCATGCGCATCTCATCCGCCTACATCGCGCAGATGTTTGTCGACTCGCAGAACCAGCAGGAGACGGCGCTCGCGCAGACGCAAGCGCAGATCACGAGCGGCAAGAGCTTCAGCCAGCCGTCCGACAACCCGGTCGCGGCCAGCGAGGTCCTGTCGCTGCAGGCGACGCTCGACCAGACGTCCCAGTACACCGCCAACTCGAACCTCGCGCAGAGCCGCCTGTCGATCGAGGACGGCACGCTGACCAGCATCACGAACCTCCTGCAGAGCGTCAGGAGCCTCGCGCTGCAGGGCGCGAACGCGACCCAGACGAGCGCGACCCGCGCCACGATCGCGACGCAGATCAGCCAGCAGCTGCAGAGCCTGCTGCAGCTCGCCAACACCCAGGACGGCAGCGGCCAGTACCTCTTCTCGGGCTCGGCCACGAACACCGTGCCCTTCAGCCAGTCCGCGAGCTCCTTCGTCTACAACGGCACGCAGTCGCAGCGGCTCGTGCAGATCGGGAGCAACCGCACGGTCGCCGACAGCGACTCGGGCGCGGCGCTCTTCCAGCAGGTCAGGAACGGCAACGGCAGCTTCGTCGCGAGCGCGGCGAGCGCCAACACGGGCTCCGGCATCGTCGGCCTCAATTCGGTCACGGATCCGACCGCCTGGGCGGCGGGCTCGCCGCCCTACACGATCACGTTCTCATCGCCCTCCGCCTACGCGGTGACCGACTCGACCGGGGCCTCGGTGCAGACCGGTACCTTCGCGAGCGGCCAGACGCTCAGCTTCAACGGTGCGCAGCTCGAGATCGACGGGACCCCGGCGGCCGGCGACACGTTCAGCGTCGCGCCGAGCTCGAACCAGGACATGTTCACGACGCTGCAGAACCTGGTCTCGGCGCTGAACAGCACGAGCGCCTCGGGACAGACGGCGGTCGTCAACGGCATCAACCGCGCGGTCGAGGGCATCGACCAGTCGCTGACCAGCGTCACCAACATCCAGTCGCAGGTGGGCTCGCGCCTGTCGGCGATCGACTCGCAGTCGACGACGACGAGTACGCTGACGCTGCAGCTCAACAGCACGATGTCGAACCTGCGCGATCTTGACTACGCCTCGGCCATCACGAAGCTCAACCAGCAGATGACGGGCCTGCAGGCCGCGCAGGCGAGCTACGTGAAGATCCAGGGCCTTTCGCTCTTCAACTACATCCAGTAACGGCGCCGCTCGCCATCACGGCCGTCAGCCTCCCGCGCGCTCGGCGATGAGCGCGATTGCCCAGCCCGCAACGACGATACCGACCGCGAGCGTGCCCGTGAGCGCCTGCAGGCGCCCGGCCGGCGGCGCGTAGCGCCTGAGCGGTACCGCGAAGAGCGCCCCGGCGGCGAAGCCAAGCGCATGCGCCGTGATGTCGGTGTGCACGTCCCCGGTGCCGAGGAGCGCGAGCAGCACGAGCGCCGCGACGATCGGCGCGCCCGTGAGGCCGAGCCGCGCGCGGCGGGTTGCCGCCGGCCAGCGGTGCACGGCGAGCGCGCCGAGCGCGGCGAAGACCGCGGTCGAGGCGCCGATCGAGACGCGCCCGACGGGCATCGAGAGGCCGTTCGCGAGGTTGGCGGCGCTCGAGGCAAGGACGATCAGGAGCCAGGCGACACCCGGGCCGTAGACCCGGCCCGCAAGGGCACCGAAGAGCGCCCCGAACCCCGCGTTCGCCGCGAGGTGCGCGAAATCGGCGTGGAGCGTGAGCGCCGTGACGGCGCGCCAGAGTTCGCCCGCGCGCAGGAGCACGCCGTCGAGGACCCCCGCCCGGTACCAGTCGAGATGCAAGGCCGTGCGGCTGCCCGCGACCGCGACCAGGAAGAGGAGGGCGACGTAGCCGGCGGCCGCGAGGTAGGCGCCGGAGTGAAGTTTCACGGGGGCGGCGCGCGGGCGCGGCCGGTTCTCGAGCTGGTAGCGCTCGAGCTCGACGAGGGCTGCGGGCAGGTCGGCAGGATCGACGACGACCGCGTACAGCCCGTCCCGGACCTCGATCGCGGCCGGGATGCCGCGTGCGAGCAGCACCAGCACCCGCTCGTCGGCCGGCGGGATCCTGAGTGAGCGAAAGACCGGCTCGCGATAAGTCGCGGTTTCCACGTTGGGGGGATCTTTAGCCTCGGCTACGCAACTTCAACGGGGTCGTCAGGGGCCTCAAGAACGGCCGGCCGCGACCGATACATGGACTACGAGATGCGGAGCGCCCGGCGACCGCCCGCCTTTAGCATCTCCCGATCCAGCCCCACCGTGCACCACGTCTCACTTCTGCACCAGCACGGCCCCCCCGCTAAAGATCCCCGACCCCGGACCGATAAATCTCCTGAGTCGATATTGCGGCCCGGTAAGCGGGCCACGGGACCAACACCCCCCGAGCCCACGGATTTGCCCACGGCCGGACCGTCACCAGGAGCCAACACATGTCACTTGTCATTAACACCAACGTCGCGTCGCTGAACGCGCAGCTCAATCTGACCAACAGTCAGAAGGCGCTGTCGACCTCGCTCGAGCGCTTGTCCTCGGGTCTGCGCATCAACAACGCTGCCGATGACCCGGCGGGCCTCGCGATCGCCGACCGGTTCACGACCCAGATCAACGGCCTGTCGCAGGCCTCGCGCAACGCCAACGACGGCATCTCGCTCGCGCAGACCGCCGAAGGCGCGCTGCAGCAGGTCACGAACAACCTGCAGAGCATCCGCCAGCTGGCCGTCGAGTCGGCGAACTCGACGAACAGTGCCTCGGACCGCCAGGCGCTCGACGCGCAGGTCCAGCAGGACATCTCGGAAATCAACCGCATCGCGACGCAGACGTCGTTCAACAACCGCAACCTGCTCGATGGCACGTTCGGCAACGCGACCTTCCAGGTCGGTGCCAACGTCGGCCAGACGATCTCGGTCGGCTTGAGCGTCAGCACGAAGACGAACGCCGTCGGCGCCTTCGTCAACAACACGGGCGCGGTCGCCCAGACGGTCGCTCCGACGGTCGCGGGCGAAGCGGTCGCCACGGCGGCTGCCAAGACCTACAACGGCGTCACCGCGACGGCGTTCGACGGTTCCTCGACCTACTCCATCACCCCGAACGGTGGTTCGGCGACGACGATCGCGGCCTCGGCCGGCTTCGTCGGCACGCTGACCGGCCAGGGTGCGGGCAGCGCCTACGCCAAGGCCGCCGCGATCAACGGTTCGGGCATCAGCGGCGTGACCGCGAGTGCGTCGACCTCGTTGTCGCTCGGTGCCCTGACGGGTGGCAACCTCGTGTCCATCACCGGCAACGCGGCCGGCACGCAGGACTACAACCTCACGATCAACGGTGTCTCGGCTGTCGACAGCGGCAACGTGACCGGCGCCGGCGTCGTGACGATCGCCTCGGCGATCTCGCAGATCAACGGCGTCAGCGCGCAGACCGGCGTCATCGCCTCGCAGGATTCGTCGGGCGGCCTCGTGCTGACCGCGGCTGACGGCCGCGACATCACGCTCGCCGAGACCGTCACCGGTGCGGGCACCTCGACCTCGGCCGGTGTCGTGTCCTCGGTCCTCTCGACCACGACCTCGACGGGCGCGGGCTCGCCGGCGGCCGGCACGACCACGGCGACGTACGGCGGCAGCGTGACGCTGCAGTCGAACGCGAGCCTCCAGCTGAGCGCGGGTGCCCAGGCGGCCCTCGGCTTCGCTTCCTCGAACCAGCAGGCTGCCGGCAGCCTCGCTTCGCAGAACGTGCTGACGGTGTCTGGCGCGAACAACGCCATCCTGTCGGTCGACTCCGCGCTGACCGCAATCGACGCGCTCCGCGGCACCTTCGGTGCCATCGAGAACCGCTTCGACTCGGCCATCGCGAGCCTCGGCACGACGACCACGAACCTGACAGCAGCCCGCAGCCGAATCGAGGATGCGGACTTCGCGTCGGAAACTTCGAACCTGACCCGCGCGCAGATCCTGCAGCAGGCCGGTACGTCGATTCTGGCGCAGGCGAATGCACTCCCCCAGGGCGTGCTGAAGCTCCTGCAGT
>CAYNCY010000274.1:1260-5409 GCA_964395195.1 uncultured Steroidobacteraceae bacterium | reverse complement strand
GAGAAAGCTCGCCTCCGCGCCCCGGCTCGTAGCCGTGCCGCCCTGGACGAAGAAGTTGAACCCGCCGCAGCTTGTCTGAATCTGGATGTCCTTCCAGTTGGTCTGGTAGACGGCCGCTTCGAGCGAAGCCTTGCCACCTGCCATCACGGATTTGTACCCGACCTCGTAGCTCGTCAGGGAGTCCGGCTTGAACGTCAGCGGTGCGCCGCAGGCCGTCGGTGCCGGGGCATTCGGCCCGCCGGCGCGGTAGCCCGTCGCGATGCGGGCGTACAACGCGTCGTCCTGGCTGAGCTTGTAGCTCGCGGTGCCGAGATAGGTGGTCTTGTTGCCCGATTCCTTCGCGTCGTTGACGATCAGCGGGCCGCCGGCGACCAGTGCGCCACTGTAGTTCTGGCCGTAGCTCTGGTGGTCTTCGCTGTAGCGAATGCCCGCCTGCAGCGAGAAGTCCGGCGTGAAGGCGTAGGTCGCATTCGCGAAGCCCGAGAACTCACGGTAGGTCGAGTCGATCTCGGCCTTCACGATGTCAAAGGGAAGCGGGATCGGCGCGAGAGTGACCGCCGAGAAGGCATCGATGCCCGGAATCTTGTTGAGATCCGTTTCCTTGGTGAAATACCCGCCCACTTCGTAGAGCAGCTTGTTGTCGAAGGCATGCGCATCGAGGCGGACCTCCTGGGTCCAGCGCTGGGTGCTCGTCTCCTGCGAGATGCTCGCTCCGAAATCCGGGATCCCGAACGTCGCACCGAGCAGCGCGCCGTAGCTCTGGGTCACATCGCCGGTCGCGCGCGCGCCGACCGTCTGGTACGTCGTCGACGACACGAGGTCGAAGAGGCCGAGCTTGCCGTGGATCGTGAGGTTGTAGAGGTTGAGAGAGGTCCGCGCCGGCTGCGGAATGATCGTGTTCTGGACAAGGTCGCCGTACAGAGGCTTCAGCGTCGGCAGCGTCACGTCCATCGTCTGCGTGTCGCTGTCTGTCACGTGGTGGGTGAGCGCGGAAGCGGTCATCCGCCAGTCGCTGTTGATGAGCCAGCCCAACGCCGCGCGCCCACCTGCCGTGTGCGCCTGGTTCACGTTCTTGCGGCCATTCAGGTCATCGACGAACCCCGCCTCGTCGCGGTCGAAGCCGCTCAGCTGCAGCGCCATCGAATTGTTGCCGAGGGGCAGGTTGAGGTACGCGCGACCGAGCGCGCCGTTGCCGCCGTGATCGACCGAATTGCCGCCGAGCGTGAAGCTACCGGTCGCGTTCTGGTAATCCGGAGCCGCCGTGACGTAGCGGAGCATGCCGCCCATCGCGCCGGCCCCGTAGAGCGTGCCCTGCGGGCCCTTCAGGACCTCAAGCCGACTGAGCGCCGCCGGGTCGATGTCGGGCACGAGCTGGCTGCCGGCGGCGTAGGCGTTCACGGAACCGATCGGCGCCTCGTCGATGTAGATCCCGGTCGCGGGCGCGGACTGGCTGAGTCCGGTCGTGATTCCGCGGATGGTCACCTGGTTCTCGCCGGGCTTGAGCGACGTCAGTGACAGACCCGGAACCTGCGCGGCGAAATCCTCGAGCCGGTAGAGACCGCCGGCCGTCAGTGCCCCGGTCGAGAGCGCAGTGACGGAGGCCGGAACCTCGAGTTCGGTCTGTTCGCGCTTCTGCGCGGTCACGACGATCGTGCCGAGGTTCTGGGTCTCGTCCGCGTCGGCGGCGCGGGCCGCCGTGACGGGCACGAGGGCCGCTGCCGAGGACAGTGCCGCCGCCACGGCCGTTGTGATGCGCCGTCTCGTGCCGAAGGTCTTTATCGTGCTCATCGGATGCCCCACTCGGAAGTTCGAAGTTATTTGGTTGGCCCGTGCCGTGACTTCATCAGTCAAAAATCTTGCCGGGATTGAGAATGTTGTTCGGATCCCAGGCGTGCTTGATCTGTCGCATCAGTTCGATGACATCCTCGCCGCACTCGGCGACGAGTTTCGACTTCTTGCCGAGGCCAATGCCGTGCTCGCCCGTGCACGTGCCGCCGAGCGCCAGCGCGTGCTCGACGATCCCGCCATAGACCCGATCGACTGCCTCGCGCTCCGCGACGGCGTCCGGCATCGCCAGGAAGATCACGTGGAAATTCCCGTCACCGACATGGCCGAGGATGGGCGCGACGAGGCCCGCTGCGTCGATGGCCGCGCGGGCTGTCTCGACGCACTCGGCCAGGGCCGATGGGGGCACGCATACGTCAGCGACCACGCTGTTGCTGCCCGGCCTGAGCGCCAGCGCGGCAAAGTACGCGAGGTGTCGCGCCCGCCAGAGCTGGGTCCTATCTTCCGTCTGCGTCGCCCATTGGAAACCGACGCCGCCGTGCCCTGCGGCGACCTGCTGCGCGGCCTCGGACTGTTCTCGGACCGAGGACGGAGTGCCGTGGAATTCGAGGAAGAGCGTCGGAAGTTCGACGAGGCCGAGCCTCGAGTACTGGTTGCAGGCGCGGACCTGGTGCTCGTCGAGAAATTCGATCCGCGCGACGGGCATGCCACTCAGGGTGAGCTCGGTAACGGCGGCAATCGCATCGCGAAACGTCGGAAACGCGCAGCTCGCGGCGGCGACGGCTTCGGGAAGCGGGTGCAGACGGAGCGTCACTTCGGTCACGACGCCGAGCGTCCCCTCGGCGCCGAGGAAAATATGCACGAGGTCGTAGCCGGCGGAGGACTTGCGCGCGCGTGTGCCGAGCCGTACCAGCCGGCCGTCGGCGAGCGCGACCTCGAGCGCCATGACGTTGTGGGTCATCGAGCCGTAGCGCATGGTCGTGGTGCCGGAGGCGCGGGTCGAAACCATCCCGCCGATCGTGGCGTTCGCGCCGGGGTCGACCGGGAAGAAGAGCCCCGTGCCTTTGAGGTGCGCGTTCAGCGCCTCTCGCGTGACGCCGGGTTCGACGACACACGTTGCGTCTTCGGCATCGACGGTGATGACTCGGTCCATCCTCGACAGATCGAGGCAGATGCCGCCGTGCGGCGCGGTCACGTGGCCCTCGACCGAAGTGCCCGCGCCGTAGGCGATCACGGGGACGCCGAGGCGGTTGCAGCACTGGAGTGCGACGACGATTTCCTCCTTGTTCGCCGGCCACACGACAAGGTCGGGCGGCAGACGCGTCCCCAGCCCCTCGCCGCGTCCGTGCTGGTCGCGGACGGCTTGCGAGGCGTTGGCGCGGTCTCCAAACCGCTCCTGGAGAAACGCGACCGCTTCGTCGCGCGCCGGTCCCGGAAGTCCCGCGCGTTCCCGAACCTGCATCATGCGCCGGCCTGCGCGGACGCGACTCGCCTCGCACGCGGCGACGGATCCGGTCGATCGGAAGGCAATGAAAGGTTTGCAGGGCCCATGGAAAATCCGGAATCGAGGTGCGAGGCGAACAGTAGGCTGTTTGCGTCAGCCTGTCAAACATGTTGTATAGTATTTTTCGCCGGGTCGCTCGATCTTGTTCCTTGCCGGCTATAAATGCTGGTCTCGTTGGGCAGACAGCCCTTTCAGCCGATTCTCAAACGAGACCTGTCGGATACCTTTGTGCTGCCCCGTGGAGATGAAATGGATACACCCCGCGAGCCGCCACCCGCCGGCGCGCCCGTCCTGGTCCTCCTGCACGGCGCCTCGCTCAACGGTCGAATGTGGGATCCGGTGCGTCGGCTGCTCGCGCCCGGGTGGCGAGTCGTCGTTCCGGACCTGCCCGGGCACGGGCGGCTGCGCCACGAGCGCTACACAATCGAGTCCGCTGTCGCTGCCGTGGTGGCGGCTGCCGAGTCGGTGGCGCCCGCGCGGGTGATTCTGGTCGGGGACTCCCTCGGCGCGTACACGGCGCTCGCATCCGCGGCGGCGGTTCCAAAGGCGCGGCTCGCCGGGCTCCTGCTGGCGGGCGCGACGTACGACTTTCGTGGAGCGGGCGCGCGCGCGGCGGCAGTGAAGGGGCGCGTACTTCGTCTCGTCGCGGCGATCGTTGGCGAGGATCGCTTCATCCGCAGGAGCATGCCGAAGGCGCTCGGGCCCAAGGGGTTCGGCCTCTCGGCAGGCGACGCACAAGCACTGATCGATGCCGGCATGAGCGTCGTTGCGTTCGGCCAGGCGGTCGCTGCAATTCGCGCCATCGACTGGCGCGGCAAGCTCGCCGCGGTCGACGTACCGACGATGATCGCCAATGGCGA
>CAYNCY010000274.1:0-1160 GCA_964395195.1 uncultured Steroidobacteraceae bacterium | reverse complement strand
CGCCGCGTCGTCGCCGGGATCGCGCACATCGGCGTCGGCGCGTTCCACCGCGCGCACCTCGCCGTCTTCATGGATCGTTGTCTCTGCGATGCCGATCAGCGCGACTGGGGGTTGCTCGGCATCAACCTGCTGCCGTGCGACGCGGCGCTCGCGGCGGCACTTCGCGCTCAAGACACTCTCTATACGGTTACGGAGTGCAGCGATGATGGCCAGCGAACCTGCCGCGCCATCGGCTCGATGGTCGAGCATGTTTTTGCGCCGGACGACCCGGCTGGACTCCTCGCGCGCCTCGCCGACCCGCGCATCCGGGTTCTGACGCTGACGATTACCGAAGGCGGCTACCTCCTCGATGAGCGGGGACAACTGCGGCTGGACGACGAAGGGCTCCGGCACGACCTTCTCGCTCCCGAACGACCACGGACGGCGTTCGGGTTCGTCGTCGGCGCGCTCGCTCGTCGCCGGGCATCCGGCACCGCCCCATTCAGCGTGCTTTCGTGCGACAACCTCCGCGGCAACGGCGACCAGGCGCGACGCGCGTTCACCGCCTTTGCGCGGGCCCGGTCACCGGAGCTCGCGGACTGGATAGAAAGCGAGGTCTCGTTCCCGAACTCGATGGTCGACCGCATCACGCCCGCAATGACGCCGGAGCGGCGCGCCGCGCTCAATGCGGGCAGCGGCGTCGACGACCGCGCGCCGGTTGTCTGCGAGGACTTTATTCAATGGGTCATCGAAGACCGCTTCGTGAGCGGCCGACCGGCGTGGGAGCGCCACGGGGTCCAGATGGTCGGCGACGTCCACCCGTACGAGGATGCGAAGATCCGGCTTCTCAACGGGGCACATCTGATGCTGGCATACCCGGCATTCCTTGCCGGCCATCGGCAGGTGGACGAAGCCGTGCGCGACCCGCTATTCGCATCCTACCTGCGCCGCTTCCTCGACGAGGATGCCGGAGTGGGTCTTGCCTCGCTCCCAGGGATGGAGATGTCGCGGTACCAGGCCGAGTTGCTCGGGCGCTTCGCGAATTCCGCGATCGCCGACCGGTTGGATCGCCTGTGCCTCGATGGGGGCTCGAAGATTCCCGCGTTCCTGGGCACGACGCTCGAGCAGGCGCTCGATCAGGGTCGCGATGCCCGCCGCCTCGCATTCCTGCTCGCGTGCTT
>CAYNCY010000273.1:0-5411 GCA_964395195.1 uncultured Steroidobacteraceae bacterium | reverse complement strand
CCTTCACGTAGCCCGCGGCCTCGACGTAGCCCGCGAGCACCGCTGCGCCGCCGAGAAGCCGCGTCTTGCCGTTGATCTCAAGTGCGCGGGGAACGAGCTCGCCGTGAAAGTCGTTGATGCCGATGATGCGCACGTTGAGCGGGTCGTGCGCGAGATCCGCGCCGTGCCAGCTGACGGCCGCCTGCGCCTGCAGCTCGGTGATGAACTCCTCGTTGGTCTGCGCGGGCGTCCGCAGGGCGATGAGTGCGAGCCCGAGGAGCGCGAAGGACTGGACGCGGGGCGAGAGGCGCGATGGCATTCGACGAGGCTCCAGGGGACGAGGTGGCCCGCCCGCGCGGGGCCTGACCGGCGGGTCATTATCCGCTAAGGTGCCAGCGTCCGACAGGAAAGCACCGTGCTCAGCGACTTCATCCACTGGTATCTCGGCGCGCTCGATGCGGGCGGCTACTGGCTGGTCGCGCTCCTGATGGCGATCGAGAGCTCCTTCGTGCCGCTGCCCTCGGAGCTCGTGATCCCGCCGGCCGCGCACCTCGCGGTGACCACGGGCCGGATGAGCCTGACCGGCATCGTGCTCGCGGGCACGATCGGTTCCTGGATCGGGGCCAGCCTCATGTACTTCGCGGCCCGCGCGCTTGGCCGGCCGTTGATCGAGCGCTACGGGCGCTACGTCCTCATTGGCCGCGACAAGCTTGTCGCCGCCGAGGCGTGGGCGGCCGAATTCGGCGCGTTTGGCGCCTTTGCCGCGCGCTTCCTGCCCGTGATCCGCCACCTGATCGGCCTTCCCGCCGGCATCGTCAGGCTCGGCTACGGCGGCTTCAGCGCCGCGACCCTCGCGGGCTCTGCGATCTGGACGGCGGTGCTCTGCTACATCGGCGTAAAGGCCGGGCAGGACCAGAGGCTCCTCGCGGGCGACATGCATCGGCTGACGCTGTGGGCCGCGGGCGCCGCGCTCGTGCTCGGCGTCCTCTACTGGTTCTTCGTGCACCGCTACATGCACCGCGCGAAGCGCTGAAGAGCGCTCTTAGCGTCGCGGCTTCGCGCGCGCCGTGGGCTCGGCGGTGTGCGGATCCTCCGGCCAGTAGTGCTTCGGGTAACGACCCTTCAGCTCCTTGCGCACCTCCGCGTAGCCGCGCGCCCAGAAGCTCGCGAGGTCCTGCGTCACCTGCACGGGACGGCGCGCCGGCGAGAGGAGCTCGATGGTCAGCGGCACCGAGCCCCCGACCGTCGGCGTCACCCGGAGCCCGAACATCTCCTGGAGCCTGACCGCGATCGAGGGTGTCGCGCCCGCGTAGTCGATCGCGATCCGCGAGCCGCTCGGCACTTCGAGGTGCGTCGGCGCCAGGCGCTCGAGGGCCGCTCGCTGCGGGGCGCCGAGCAGCGCGCCCAGGATGGAAGCGAGGTCGAGCTCCGCGAGGTGATTTGTCCGCGTGATGCCGGCGAGGTAGGGGCCGAGCCACTCATCCAGCGTTGCCGCGAGGTGCGCGTCCGACAGATCCGGCCAGGGCCCGGAGGGCGCCGACGGCAGTGACCTCAAGAAGGCGACGCGCGCCTGCAGCGTGCGGGCAGCGTCCGTCCACGGGAGCAGATCGAGCCCCCGATCGGCAACGCCCTTCAGCATCGCGAGTCGCGCGCGCTCGGGGTCCGGGTTCGGCAGCGCCGCCTCGTCGATCACGAGCGCGCCGAGACGTGTATCGCGTCGCGCGATCACGGCGCCCTCGCGCCGGTCCCACTCGACCCGATCCTCGGTCTCGAGGCGCCCCGCGAACACGCGCTCGATCGCGGCGCGGGTGATCGGCGCCGCGAGCTGGATACGCGCCTCGCGCTCGCCGCCATCGAGCGTCGCGACGACGAGGAACTCGCGCCGGCTGAGTGCATCCGGACCCGGGAACGCGGCGCCGCGGCCGCTCGCGAGCAGGAAGCGCCCGCTGTCGCCGCGCTGGCGACCGACGCGGTCGGGGTAGGCGAGCGCGAGGAGGGGACCGGGATCGGCGTCCTCGACACCGTCCGCGTCCTGCGCTCCCGAGCCGAGATCGCGCAGCCAGAGCGCCGCGAGGCGCCGGCAACGCTCGAGCGCGCCGCGGTCGGCCTCGAGGCCGGCCACCCGGCCGCCGTGCAGGAGCTCGAGGCGCTTGCCGATGTCGGCGTCGCGCTCGTGAGCGCGCGTCCGGACGGGATCGCGCTCGGCGAGGAGGGCGGCGAGTTCGGCGGCGACCCCTCTCGCCTCGCGCCCGCGGGCCCCCTGCAGCATCCGCGCGAGCCGCGGGTGCACGCCAACGGCGGCCATGCGCCGCCCCGTCGCGGTCGGCGTGCCGCTCGCCTCGAGCGCGCCAAGCGCCGTCAGGAGCGAGCGCGCCTGGGCGAGGTGCGCAGGCGGCGGCGGATCGAGCCACGCGAGTGCGGCGGGCTGCGTGCCCCAGCACGCGAGGTCGAGCGCGAGTGGCGCGAGGTCGGTCTCGGTGATTTCCGCCGGCGTTGCCGGCAGCAACTGGCGCTCGGCCGCCTCGGTGTAGAGGCGGTAGCAGACGCCCGTCTCGAGGCGCCCCGCGCGCCCGCGCCGCTGCTCGGCGGAGGCGAGTGACACCGGTAGTGTCTCGAGCCGGCTCATGCCGCTCGCCGGATCAAAGCGCGAGCGGCGCGCGAGCCCCGAGTCGACGACGATGCGGACTCCGGGGATCGTGAGCGAGGTCTCCGCGATGCTGGTCGCGAGCACGACCTTGCGCTCGCCGGCACGCGCCGGCGCGAGCGCGAGGTCCTGCGCATCGGCCCCGAGCTCGCCGTAAAGCGGCACGATGCGCGTGCCTGCGGGGAGCTCGCGCTCGGCGAGCGCCCTCTCGAGGCGGCGGATCTCGGCGGCCCCGGGGAGGAACACGAGCGCATCGCCCGGCTCCTCGCCGAGTGCACGCACGACGGTGTTCGCGAGCTCGCGCTCGAGATGCTCGGGCGCGCGCCTGGCGTGGCGCACTTCAACTTCAAACTGTCGTCCAGCGCTCGTGATCCTCGGCGCCCCGCCGAGGAGCGCTGCCACCGCCGCGCCGTCGAGCGTCGCCGACATCACGAGGAGCTTCAGGTCGCTGCGCAGGTTCTTCTGCGCGTCGAGGCAGAGCGCGAGGCCCAAGTCCGCCGCGAGGCTGCGCTCGTGGAACTCATCGAAGATCACGAGCCCCGTGTCCTCGAGCGCGGGGTCGTGCTGCAGGCGCCGGGCGAGGATGCCTTCGGTCACGACTTCTACGCGGGTGCCGGGGCCGACCCGCGTGTCGAGCCGCATGCGGTAGCCGATCCGCTCGCCCACGCGTTCCCCGAGCGTCGCGGCCATGCGCATCGCGACCGCGCGCGCCGCGAGGCGCCGGGGCTCGAGCATCACGATCTTGCGGCCCTTGAGCCAGGGCGAGGCGAGGAGCGCGAGCGGCACGACGGTGCTCTTGCCGGCGCCGGGCGGCGCCTCGAGCACGGCGGCAGGATGGGCGGCGAGCGCGGCGGCGAGCTCGCCGAGCACGGCGCCGATCGGCAGGTCCGGCAGCGGTGGTGGTGTCACCGCGCCGGGCGATTCAGGTCGCGAAATCGAGGCGCTTCGCGAGCTGGCCGCGGAGCAGCCAGAGCGCCGCGAGCATCTGCACAACCACCGTCGCGACCGACAGGTACCAGACGTGCTCGATGCGGAACCATGGCTGCACCGACATCCAGATGACCGGCAGTGCGAACGTGACGAGGCGCGTGCCGCTCGCATAGACCGAGGGCCAGGTGTTGCCGAGTGCCTGGAACATGCCGGAACAGGTGAACACGATTGCGGACATCACGAAGTTCCAGCACACCATGCGCAGGAACCCCACGCCCACCTCGATCGCGCGCGGGCCGGTCGTGAAGATGCCGATGAGTCGCGGCGCGTCCCAGAAGCAGAAGGCCGCGACGACGATCATCGTGATCGCGCCGATCAGCGCCGCGTCCCAGAACGTGCGCCGGACGCGCACGGCGTTCTTTGCGCCGAAGTTCTGTCCCGCCACCGGCGCGACCGCGAAGGAGATCGCGAGCGCCGGCAGCATGACCGCCTGCATGACCCTGACGCCAATGCCGAAGCCCGCCTGCGCGTCCGAGCCGAACTGCTGGATCACCGAATAGATCACGAACGTGTAGATGAACATGAGCCCGAACTCACCGCCCGACGGCAGGCCGATGTTCAGGATCTGCTTCCACGTCTCAAGGCGCGGCCGCCACTCGTCGCGGTGGAACGACACGTACTTCTCGAGCTTGAAGAAGTAGGCGCTCAGGATGAGTACGCCGACGGCGACCGCGAGCGAGCTCGCAAGGCCTGCACCCGCGACCCCGAGCGGGTGGCCCGTGCCGACGCCCGCGATCAGGACCGGGGCGAGGATGATGTTGGCGAGCACCGTCACGAGCTGCACGACCATCGTCGGCCCCGCGAGACCCGTGCCGCGCAGCGCCGAACTCATCGCAACGAGCGCGAACTGCAGCGCAAGCCCCGGCACGAACCACATGAGGTAGGTCGTCCCTGCCGCGATCACCGCCGGGTCCTTGGCGAGCGTGTGCATGTAGGGGCTTGCGAGTGCGAAGCCGCCGACGAGCGCTACAGCCGAGCACAACGCCGCGAGCACGAGCGACTGGTTGAAGATGAGGTTGGCGCGCGGCTGATCCTTGGCACCGACGGCGTGCGAGATGAGCGCGACCGAGCCGACGCTCAGCATCTGGGTGAGGGCCATGATCGCCATCATGAAATTGCCGGCCGCGCTCACCCCGGCGATCGCCGCGTTGCCGAGCTTCGCGACGAAGTAGAGGTCGACGAAGATGTAGACGGTCTGCACGATCATGCCGATCGCCATCGGCAGCGCCATCACGATCAGGTGCTTGGTGATCGAGCCCTGCGTCAGATCTTTCACTTAGCTCACCTGGATGCCGTGACGATAGGGATCGGCGGGATCGAGCAGCAGGGTGCTCTCCGCCATGACGAAGGCCTCGCCCGAGATCGTCGGCACGATGGCCTTGCCATCAAATTCGATGCTGCCCTCGAAGACGCTGCCGATGATGCTTTCCTGGCGCCAGCGGCCACCCGGCTTCAGCTTTCCGTCGGCGACGAGGCAGGCGAGCTTGGCGCTCGTGCCGGTGCCACAGGGCGAGCGGTCGTAGGCCTTGCCCGGGCACATCACGAAATTCCGGGAATCGGTGCCGGGGCCAATGCCGGGGCCGAAGAGCTCGATGTGATCGATGACGCCACCGTTGGCGCCGGTGATCCCGGCGGCCTCGAGCGCGAGGCGGATGCGCCAGCTGAAGTCGGCGAGCTCCTCGACGTGCTTCATCTCGAGGACCTTGCCGTGGTCCGCGCAGAGGAAGAACCAGTTGCCGCCCCAGGCGATGTCGCCGATGACCCGGCCATGGCCCGGCACGTCGACGCCGACGCCGGT
>CAYNCY010000272.1:0-5426 GCA_964395195.1 uncultured Steroidobacteraceae bacterium | reverse complement strand
ATCGGGCGAGGGTCGGCGGGCTCATCGGCCGGGAACTATAGCGGCTCGCGCGGCCGCCGAGCACGCAAATGCGGCGTATCCGCGTGCGCGAGTTCGCGTTTTGGGCGCGATCCGAACTCACGGGGAAGTCTGCGAGAATCGCCGGACTCCCGAGGAACCCGCCCATGACACCCCGTCCCGCCCGCAACGTCGTCAGATACCTCGCGCTCGTGCTCACCGGTGTCATCGCCGCGGCAGCAGCAGCCGGTGCCCTCGCCGCCGATGGCGGCGCCCGCGTGACCGGCCTCGCGGATGAGCTCCTGGCGCACCTCAAGGCAACGAGTGCCTACGTCCGCCTGCAGAGCGGAATGCCGATCGGGGAGTTCGACCCGATTACGCCCGAGAACGCGCGCGCGAACGCCGCGTTCGCCCGCGCGATGCTCGCGCGCCTCGATGCGATCGACCTCGCGAGCCTTGCGCACGAGGACTGGCTGCTGGCCTGGATGCTGCACCAGACGTTCACGACCGGGTCCTTCGCCGACCAGAACTACTGGTTCGATTTCGCGGTCGCGCCGTACGCGGGCGGGCTGCCGCTCAACGCCGCGAACGTTGCGCTCGCGAGCCAGCCGCTCAAGTCGGCCGACGAGCGGACGCGGTATCTCAAACTTCTCGACTCGTACGCGCGACTCCTCGAGCAGACCGCCGCCAAGACGCGATCGCAGGCCGACCGCGGCATCCGCGTTCCGAAGCCCGCGATACCGGGTGTCGTGGCCACGTTCCGGGGGCTGCGCGCATCGGTTGCGCAGAACGTAATACCCGCGCCGACGCGGCTCGAGGGCGTCCCGGCGCGCGACGCCGCCGCATTTGGCGCGGACGTCCAGAAACGCGCGGACGGAGCGATCCGCCGCGCGACGGATGCGATCCTCGCGATCTTCGATGACGCCTATGTCGCCGCCGCGCCCGCAGAGGTGGGCATCGGCCAGTACCCCGGCGGCAAGGAGCGCTACCGGCGCCTGATCACCGACTACACCGGGCTCAACCTCACGCCGGAGGCCATCCACGACCTCGGCGAGAAGCGGGTCGGCGAGCTCGAGGGTCGTATGCAGGCGGTGCGCGACTCGCTCGGCTTCAAGGGCACGCGCGATGAATTCCACGAGCAGCTGCGCAAGGATCCGCGCTTCTTCGCGAAGTCGCCCGCCGAGCTCGAGGAGCACTACCAGGTCTACATCGCGCGCATGAAGACGGTGGTCGGCCAGTACTTCTCGACGTTGCCGAAAGCTCCCTACGCCGTCAACCGGCTCGCTCCCGCGGCCGAGAAGGGCATGACCTACGGCTACTACGACCCGCCCTCGCCTGCCGACCCGGAAGGTCGCTACTACTTCAATGGCTCCGACCTCGACAAGCGTTCGATGCTGACCGCCGAGCACCTGATGTTCCACGAGTTGATTCCCGGGCACCACCTGCAGCTCGCGCTGCAGTTCGAGAACCGGCACGTCCATCCGGTGCGGAAATTCCTCGACTTCGGTGCGTTCTCGGAAGGCTGGGGCGAGTACGCGGCGAGCCTCGGCGAGGAGATGGGCCTCTACTCGGATCCCTACGACCTGTACGGGCACCTGATCCTGCAGTCGTTCCTGACCTCGCGACTCGTCGTCGACACCGGCATGAACTACTTCGGGATGCCGCTCGCCGAGGCGCGCGCCTACATGAAGGCGCATTCGCTCGAATCGGACGTGCAGCTCGCGTCCGAAACACTGCGCTACTCGACGGACATCTACGGGCAGGCGCTGTGCTACCGGCTTGGTTTCGAGAAGTTCTGGGAGACCCGGCACCGGGCCGAGCAGGCGCTCGGGGCGCGCTTCGACCTCAGGAAGTTCCACGCGGCGGCCATCGGCGAAGGCGCGATGCCGCTCAACGTGCTCGATCAGCACATCGACTGGTTCATCGGCCAGGAGTCCCGCTGAGCGAGGCGCCCCAGGGCCGCCCGAGCCCCGCCGACGCCGGGCCCCCGGGTCCCGGATGACGGACGGCGGGGACCGGACAGGCCCGGTCCGCAACGGGCTGGCAAAATTGACAAAAAACAGCCCCTTTAGCAGAATGCCGGGCTCGTTCGAGTATGCATCCCGGAGTCCTGTCCTTTGGCCAATATCAAGTCCGCAGAGAAACGCGCTCGCCAGGCCATCCGCCGCCGAGCCCACAACGTGACGCTGCGCTCGAAGATGCGTACCGCGATCAAGAAGGCCCGTGCGGCGATCGCGACCGGCGAGAAGGCCGGCGCCCAGGCTGCGGTCAAGGCCGCGGTGCCCGTGATCGACTCGATGGTCAACAAGGGCATCATTCACAGGAATACCGCCGCCCGCCACAAGAGCCGCCTGTCGGCGCTCGTGAAGGGGCTCAAGTAAGGCCTGAGCGACCCTCCAGGCGCTGCCTTACCCGACAGGCCGGTCTTCTGACCGGCCTGTGTCGTTTCAGGGGTCCTCGTCCGGTGCGTCCGGGCCGCCCCCGGCCGCCCGCTCCTCGAGCCGGGTCATGAGCGCCTCGCAGAGCGCCTTGGTGCCAAGACCCGTGACCCCCGAGATCCGGAAGGTCGGTCCCTTCCACCGAAGCCGCCGCACGATCTCCTTGCAGCGCTCATCCGCTTCCTCCGGGGTCAGGAGGTCGAGCTTGTTGAGCACGAGCCAGCGCTCGCGCTTGCCGAGCTCCGGGCTGAACTTCTTGAGCTCGCCCACAATCGCGCGCGCGTCCTTGACGGGGTCGGACGCCGGATCGGGCGGCGCGATGTCGATCAGGTGCAGGAGCACCCGCGTGCGCTGCAGGTGCTTGAGGAACCGGATGCCGAGGCCCGCGCCCTCCGCCGCCCCTTCGATGAGCCCGGGAATGTCTGCCATCACGAAGCTGCGGCCGGTGCCGACGCTGATGACCCCGAGGTTCGGGTAGAGCGTCGTGAAGGGATATTCGGCGACCTTGGGTCGGGCCGCGGAGACGGCCCGGATCAGGGTCGACTTGCCGGCATTGGGGAGCCCGAGGAGTCCGACGTCGGCGATCACCCGCATCTCGAGCCTGAGCAACCGCTTCTCGCCCGGCAGCCCCGGCATGAACTTCCTGGGCGCGCGGTTGGTGCTCGACTTGAAGCGCGTATTGCCCCAGCCACCCTTGCCGCCGCGCGCGACCAGCAGGACGTCGCCCGCGTGCGTGAGGTCGCCGAGCTGCTCGCTGGTCTCATCGTCAATCACGGTCGTCCCGACCGGCACGGTCACGTAGAGATCGGCGCCGCCCGCGCCCGTGCGGTCGTTGCCGCTGCCCGCTTCACCACTCGCGGCCTTGAAGGCGCGCTGGATGCGGAAGTCCGCCAGCGTGTTGATGCCCTGCTGGGCGCGCAGGTACACCGTTCCACCGAGCCCGCCGTCACCGCCGTCCGGACCGCCGAAGGGCACGAACTTCTCGCGGCGGAAGCTCATGCAGCCGCGGCCACCGTGGCCGGCCTGCACGCGCATCAATGCCTCGTCGACGAACTTCATGTGCTCACTCCGCCCTGCGGGGCGCTCCGAAACGAAAAACCCCGGCACCGGGCCGGGGTTTTCCCTCAAAGCCTGCCGCGATCGTTACTCGCTGACTACGCTGACGAACGTCCGCTGCTCGGCACCCTTCTTGGCGAAGGCGACCTTGCCGGTCACGAGCGCGAACAGCGTGTGGTCCGTGCCGATGCCGACATTGCGACCCGCCTTGTAGAGCGTGCCGCGCTGGCGAACGATGATGTTGCCGGCGAGCACCTGCTCGCCGCCGAAGCGCTTGACGCCGAGACGCTTCGAGTGGGAATCGCGGCCGTTCTTGGTACTGCCGCCTGCTTTCTTATGTGCCATGGCACCCTACTCCAGAAATATTCGGACCGCGGCTTAGCCGACGATCCCGGTGACTTTGACTTCGGTGTAATGCTGCCGGTGCGCCTTCTGGCGAAGGTAATGCTTGCGCCGGCGAAACTTGACGATGCTGACCTTGTCGCCCTTGCCGTGCGACTGCACGGTGGCCGTGACCTTGGCGCCCGCAACGTAGGGCTTGCCGATCTTGAAGCTCTCACCCTCGCCGAGCATCAGCACGTCGCCGAACTCGACACTGGCGCCGGCATCGGCAGGGAGCTTCTCGATGCGAAGGACCGTACCTTCGCTGACGCGGTACTGTTTACCGCCGGTGTTGATGACCGCGAACATGATGCGAACTTCCTCGAGTCAGGGCCCGGGTGGCCCGAAGTGACCGGCTGAGCCCGGCCGTAAAGAACCGCGAATTCTAATGAGTACGGGGGGTTGCGTCAAACCGGGCCTGCCCCTGCAGGGACCCCGCATTTTGCCGGTAGGACGATTGCCGGTACGATTCCCCGCCCATGGCCGCCCAACAACCGACCCTCCTCGAGGGGATCCGCAACACCGTGACGGCCGACCTCGCCGCCGTGGATGCGACCGTTCGGCGCGAGCTTTCGAGCGACGTCGTGCTCGTCAACCAGGTCTCGGATTACATCATCGGTGCGGGCGGCAAGCGCCTGAGGCCCCTTCTCGTCCTTTTGGCCGCCCGCGCCGCGGGCCTGCCGGCGCTCGGCGCTCAGGTGCCGGCCGCCGTGATCATCGAATTCATCCACACGGCCACTTTGCTGCACGACGACGTCGTCGACGGCTCGCAGCAACGCCGTGGCCGCGACACGGCGAACGAGGTCTGGGGCAACGCCGCGAGCGTGCTCGTCGGGGATTTCCTCTACTCGCGCGCCTTCCAGCTGATGGTGAAGCTGAAAAGCCTGCGCGTCATGGAAATCATGGCCGATGCGACCAACGTGATCGCCGAGGGCGAGGTCCTGCAGCTCATGAACGCGAACGATCCGGACACCACGGAGGCTCGCTACCTCGAGGTGATCTACCGGAAGACCGCGCGGCTCTTCGAATCGGGCGCGCAAATCGCGGCAGTCCTCGCGGGCGCGGATCAGACGGTCGAGAAGGCGCTTTCGGCCTACGGCCGGCACCTCGGCAATGCCTTCCAGCTCGTCGACGATGCGCTCGACTACCGCGGCAGCGCGAGCGCGCGCGGCAAGAACATCGGTGATGACTTGAGTGAAGGGAAACCCACCCTGCCGGTGATTCACGCACTCAAGCACGGCAGCCCCGCCGAGCGGGCGCTACTGCGCCGGGCCATCGAATCAGGGGGTCTCGAGGAGCTCGGGGCCGTCGTACAAGCAATTGAATCGGCAGGGGGGCTTGAGTACACTGCGCGACTCGCTCAAGGCGAGGTCGATCAGGCTCTTGCAGCGCTGGAACCGATTCCCGATACGGTTCATGTCGAAGCGCTCAGGCAGCTCGCGGGGTTTGCGGTC
Source organism: uncultured Steroidobacteraceae bacterium (assembly GCA_964395195.1). Classification (GTDB taxonomy): domain Bacteria; phylum Pseudomonadota; class Gammaproteobacteria; order Steroidobacterales; family Steroidobacteraceae; genus CAIKZZ01. The sequence goes on along the minus strand of CAYNCY010000272.1, from coordinate 100 downwards.
AGTCGCTCGTACTGAGGCGCAGGTCCCGATCTTCAGGAAGATCGGCGGGGTGTAGCTCAGCCTGGTAGAGCGCTACGTTCGGGACGTATAGGTCGCAGGT
>CAYNCY010000271.1:0-5441 GCA_964395195.1 uncultured Steroidobacteraceae bacterium | reverse complement strand
CCGCGCAGGGCCGACGCATCGAGAGTGCGGCGGAGTTCAGGGTCTTGCCGTCGCACGAACGCGTCGAGCTTGAGAATCGCATCCTTACCGAGCGCCTGGACCACCTGCTGCCGCGGCTGATGTCGGAAGCGGGGCTCGACATGTGGATCGTGCTCAATCGCGAGTACGCGGAAGACCCTGTGTACTTCACGCTCGTACCGCAGCCGACGTACGCCGCGCGGCGCACGACGATGCTGGTGTTCAATCGCTTGCCGGACGGCAATATCGAACGCCTTGCCGTCAACCGTTACCCGCTCGGCGGGCCATACACGTCCGCCTGGGCGGGTGGCGATCTCGACTCACAATGGAAGGCGCTCGGCGCGTTGATAGCGAAACGCGACCCGAAGCGCATCGGCATCAATGTTTCGCGCACCTGGCCGGCGGCAGACGGATTGACGCACGCGCTGCACGATCGCCTCGTCGAGGTATTGCCCGAGGGGTACGCGAATCGGCTGGTGTCGTCCGAGAAGCTGGTCATTCGCTGGATCGAAACGCGCACACCTGCGGAGCAGGCGATCTATCCGCACATCAATAGCATCGCGCGCGGTGTCATTTCCGAGGCGTTCAGCGGTCGGGTGATCACGCCAGGCGTGACAACGACCGACGAAGTGGCCTGGTACATTCGCGAACGCTTCGAGTCTCTGGGTCTACGCCTCTGGTTCATGCCCACGGTGGACCGCCAGCGGGCGGGAGAGCCCTGCGGTGCGGGCGGTGCGCACTGCGGCGACGAGGGGCGGATCGAGGCCGGCGACGTCCTGCACACCGATGTCGGGTTTTGTTACCTCAAGCTCTGCACCGACACCCAGGAAATGGCTTACGTCCTCAAGGCAGACGAGGTCGACGTTCCGTCAGGCCTGAAGACGGCGCTCGCCACCGGTAATCGCTGGCAAGACATCCTCACAAGTTCCTTCCAGCAAGGACGCACGGGCAACGAGATCCTCGCCGCGACGATCAAGGGGTGCGCGGCGGCCGGGATCACTTGCAGCACGTACAGCCATCCGTTGGGGTTTTTCGGGCATTCGCTCGGACCGACCATCGGGATGTGGGACAACCAGGGCCCGACGCCGGGTACGGGCGATTGGCCATTGCATCAGGACACGGTCTACGCGATCGAAGGAAACGTCACGGTGACGCTGCCGGAATGGGGCGGACAAAGGATGCAGGTCATGCTGGAGCAGGGGGCCTTGTTCGACGGCAAAGGCGTCCAGTACCTTGCCGGCCGCCAGACCGCCTGGCACCTCATCCGTTAGCGTGGCCGGCCTCAATTGAACAGGGGGCGCGCACGCAGCAGAAGCGCGTGCGTGCCCACGTCTCCGGTCGCTCCAACCCTCGGCATAACCAGGTCATGGCCTCCCTCGCAGTACTTCTGCGCTGCATGACAGAACTTGTCATTCGAGAGGCTTTCGGCCGTGTCAGTATTTCCACAGGCCAATGTGACAGGCCGAAGCGAGTTCATCTCGCTCGCGAACTCCAGGAATCGAGCGGAGATTCAAGCTCCATGAGTTGGGTATGCCAGTGAATCCTGCATGCGTGCGATCGGTGGCCATCGTTGTGCTTGCTCTTGTGTCCGGGAGCAGTCTCGCCGCGGGCCACTCTCGTCAGGGAGGGCGGCAGGAGCAGCAACAGAACAAGGACGAGCCGTCCGACAAGAATGCGGGCTCGTTCGACGCCGCTGCCGTCATCCAGGAGGCGACGAGCAACGCCAGCGGCGGAACCCGCCGCATCGTCGCGAGTGATTCAAGCGATGCCAAGCAGATCGGCTTAATCCGCTCGAGCCTGAAGGCACTCGCCGACGCGTTCGACGGGGCCGTTTTCGGCGTCGCAGTGAGCGAGCAGAAGATCGCACCGCAGGCGCTGACCGCGCTGCAGTCCGCCACACCCGGCAAGCTGCAAGTGCAATACCTGGAGATTCGGGGTGGAGCTGAACTTAGGTACTCCTCTGCCGATCCCGCGCTTGTCGGCCCTCTCCAGACGTGGGTGCGCGCGCAGTTGCCCGATCCGAAGACGCCCTTAGCGTCGGCGCCCAGCCTTGCAATGCCGACGAGGCCGCAATGACAGTCCGACGCGCCTGGGTAAGACACGGCAGGGATGGAAGCGCTAGGCGAGCGCCAGTCGCGCGCGTGCGGCGCCGTGTCGTTCTTTGCGCCCAGCCAATCCCCGGGACGGCACGCGGCCAGACGACGGGTATAGCAAAAATAGGGCGGTAGCCCCGGCGCAACGCTGCCGTCGCCCGCCAGTGCCCGCGCGGGCAGACACCAACGCGACGGCAACCGGAGCGCGGCTGACTCGGTGACTGCCCGCCAGTTTCCCATGAGGCCTCCGAGCGTCACTACATCGTCGCGGGGGGATCCGCACGATTTGTCCGAATCACGACGGCGCGCGGGAAACGCACTGGGCGACTAAACAGGCTCCATGAAGTTGGTGACCGCCGCCACGAGGGATAACGTCGCCGCGTTAGTGGAGGCGGCTTTCGGCGGGCACGACTTCATCGCATTGCGCAGCAGGCGCTGCATGGACTCTGACCGCTTGATGTCCACTGCAACTTCAAACGCCGTTTGTCCGCTTGAGTTCGTCGCACAGGGATTGGTGCCGACGTGCAGCAACTCGGCGATCACGGGATCCACGGGCTGGCCTGGCGTCTGCCAGACCGCCTCGTGCAACGCGGTAAAGCCGCGCTCGGCACTGAGTATGTTGGGATCGACGCCCCACGCCACGACCTGATCAATGATCTGCGGGTTCCCGGTGCGGACTGCGCCCTTCACGGCGAATTGCAGGAGTGATTGACCGGACTTGCCCCGTGTCGTCACCTTGGCGCCCGCGTCCTTCAGCATCGTCGCGCAGTTCATGTCTCCGATCGCCAGTGCATCCTCCATTGGCGCGAACCCCGACCAATCATCAACGAAGTTGGGGTCGGCTCCGTGGGTGAGAAGCAGATTCAACGCGATGGAGTCGCAGCCCAACTTGTTCCTTTTGAAATGGGTGATCGCCGCGTGGATGGCCGAAAGCCGTGAGCCCGGCGGAGTCGGCTTGGCGCCGGCGTCCAGCAGGCGGCCGAGCGCTTCCGTATCGCCGCCATCGATGGCGTTGATGATCTGGACGATGTCGTCCGGCGCCGTCGAAGACGCCTCCAGGCCAACGCCGTTGTCCGTCGAGCCGCAGCCGACGAGGACAAGAACGAGGGCCGCAGCTATGCACGGGCCTTTCCATGGCTCTGACATCGATCCCCCCCTCGGCGAAGTGGATTCCGGTCCGTCACCGTCCGCGCTGTGACGAAAGCTGCGCGCGCCCAGCGAGGCCTACAGCAAGCCCCGCGCGACGCGCAACACGTCGTTCATTCTCGACACACCCAGTTCAAAGTCTCGCCCGTTCCGCGGCCCGCGCAACTGAATCTCCGACACTCGCAATTCGCGCAGTCATCGTCAGGTCTCGAACCCTATTTCGCCGGGTTGCCGACGTTCATGAACGGAACGGGGGCGCCAGCGAAGATTGCCGTCGGCAGAGCGCCATTCCACCGTTCAGCCTTGATTCGATCGACTTCGATACGCCTTAGTTCCAGCACCTCTTTGCTCTGCAGGAGCGCGGCGTTCTGGAGACGCAGTGCCTCTGCCTGGGCGCTCGCGAGCTTGAGATTCGCGTACGCCTCGCCATCGGCCGCCGCGCGTCGGGCGCTCGCTTCGGCTTCCGCGATTGCAACCTTCTGCTTTTGCTCGGATTCGACGGTCTTCAGCTTGTTCTCGGCTGCAAGGCGCAGCTGTTCCTGCTCAACCTTGGAATTGATCGCCTTCATGTAGGAGTCCTGGAAGGCGAAGTTCCGCATGTCGATGTTGATGACCTGTGCGCCATAAATCGCGAGCTTGATCCGCAGCGCGGAATTGATGTCCGCGGAGACCTTGGCGCGCTGGCCGATGAGGTCGGGCGCGGTGTATTGGGCCGTCACGACCTTGAAGATTTCCTGGGTTGCGGTCTCGACGTAGGAGGAGAGGTCGCCGTTGTGGCTGTATTTCTCGTATACCTCCGCGACCTTGTCCGTCGCGATGCTGTAGCGGACGGTCAGGTTGACGTGGACGGGTTGGGTGTCGGAGGTGGCACCCTCGGCGTTATCAATGTTCGCGGTCTCTGCGCGGATGCTGAAAAGCGCGAGCCTCCGCCACGGGGGCAGAACTGCGAGCCCCTCGGGTTCGATGCCGATAATCCGGCCAAACTGGGTGATCACTCCCCGCGAGCCAGTCGGTACGGAATAGAAGGGCCAGACCATGTAGAGCAGGATCAGGGCGCCAGCCGCGATCACAAGGTCGCGCACGATCGCCGGACGGGTTAACGCGCCCTCGGCGGTTTTGTATCGGTCTGAGATCCCCATGTACATTCCCCTGTCTAGTTATTGGAGCCAACCGCCGGCACGCATGCCGTGAGGTCGTGCAAAAGCCCCGAAGATCGCTCTTCCCTGTCGATGCGTAGGTGCGGCCGTCGGGACGTCCATTCCCTGTTCCCGATGCTGAATGCCGGCGGCCGAGCGCGGAAATCATCGCTGACGGCGCGCGCGATTACCATCTCCGTCTGGAGCCGTTCCTGATGCTTAGGCGCAGCAGTCTGGCAGTTCGCCGTCCCGTCGGAGCCGGGATCGAGAAGGTCCGGGCGGACGAATTTCGCGTGGAAGGCGGCGCAACCGTTGGCGACGCAAGGTGCGCCGCAGCAAGCAGAAATCACTTCACGGTCAATAGCATAAGGCCGAAAAGAGCGATCGCTGCACACGGGTCCGACGCCACCGCGCCGGGCGAATGGGCGTCGCACTCACGACAGGGCCAGCTCGCCCGTGACCTGAACGATGGCATTCTTCAGCGTCTCGACCACTACGTCGGCTTCGGCGATTGACAGCGTCAGCGGCGGCGACAGGATGTCCAGATGGCCGACCGGCCTCACCAAGAGACCGTTGGCCTCGCAGACGTCCGAGATCCGCTTCGAGATGCCAAGCGAGTCCGGTAGCAACGCCTTGGTTGTCTTGTTTGCAACGTATTCGACGCACATCATCATCCGCTTGCCGCGGACGTCGCCGACCAGCGGCAGGTCGCGGAGCTCCTGCAGACGCCGCTCGAAATGGTCTCCGACCGTCGCGGCGTTCCCGAGAATCTGCTCGCGTTCGATGAGATCAATGTTTGCCAGTGCCACGGCGCAGCAGACCGGATGGCCGGCGTAGGTGAAGCCGTGGGCGAACCACGCATCCTGATCTGGTGCGCTAATGGCGGAATGGATCTCATCGGAGTAGATCGTCGCGCCGAGCGGCAGGTAACCTGAGGTCAGGCCCTTGGCGCAGTTGATGATGTCGGGCTCGATTCCGAACTCGCTCTGCGATGCGAACCAGTGCCCGATGCGGCCGAACGCCGTCACCACCTCGTCCGCGATGAACA
>CAYNCY010000270.1:0-5441 GCA_964395195.1 uncultured Steroidobacteraceae bacterium | reverse complement strand
CGCGCGGATGCGCGCATCGCTCGTCACCACGCCATCCTTGACGGGCACGTTGAGATCCTCGCGGATCAGCACGCGCCGCCCGGCGAGCGGCACGTCCTGCATCCGGACGATGCGCGTCGAGACGCCGCCGCGAACGGCGGCCGCACTGGTCACTTGGCGCGGCTCCAGGCGAGGGTCGTGTCGAGCATGCGGTTCGAGAAGCCCCATTCGTTGTCGTACCACGAGCACACCTTGACGAGCGTGCCGTCGATGACCTTGGTCAGCGACGAATCGTAGGTCGATGACGCAGGATCGTGGTTGAAGTCGACCGAGACGAGCGGCTGGTCGGTGTAGGCGAGCACGCCCTTGAGCGCGCCCTGCGAGGCGGCCTTCAGGACCTTGTTGATCTCATCGACCGTCGTCGCGCGCTTGGCCACGAAGGTGAGGTCGACCATCGAGACGTTGATGGTCGGCACGCGCACCGCGAAGCCGTCGAGCTTGCCTTTGAGTTCCGGCAGCACGAGGCCGACCGCCGCCGCGGCGCCGGTCTTGGCCGGGATCATCGACATCGTCGCCGAGCGCGCGCGGCGCAGGTCCTTGTGGAACACATCGGTCAGGACCTGGTCGTTCGTGTAGGCGTGGATCGTCGTCATGATGCCGGCGACGACGCCGATCGAGTCGTGCAGCGGCTTGACGAGCGGCGCGAGGCAGTTGGTGGTGCAGGACGCGTTCGAGATCACCGTCATGTCGCCGCGGAGCACGCCGTGGTTGACGCCATAGACCACCGTCGCATCGACCGCGCCCTCGGCGGGCGCCGAGATCACGACCTTCTTCGCCCCGCCCTCGATGTGCTTGCTGGCCTTCTCCTTCGTGGCGAAGAGCCCGGTGCACTCGAGCACGAAGTCGGCGCCGAGCGCGCCCCACGGGAGCTTCGCCGGGTCGCGCTCCGCGAGCACGCGGATGCGGTCGCCGTTGACGACGATCGAGTCGCCGTCGACGCGCACTTCGCCCGGAAAGCGGCCGTGAGCGGTGTCGTACTGCGTCAGGTGGGCGTTGGTCGCGGCATCGCCGAGATCATTGATCGCCACGATCTGGATGTCGCCGGTGCGCTTGCTCTCGTAGAGCGCGCGCAGCACGTTGCGACCGATGCGGCCGTAGCCGTTGATTCCTACCTTGATGGGCATCGTGGGGTCCTCGATTGAAAGCGTTGGCGTGACTTAGCCGGCGAGCGCGGCCTCGGCCACGCTGACGACGTGATCGGTGGTGAAGCCGAAATGCGAAAAGAGGTCCTTCGCCGGAGCGGACGCACCGAACGTGTCGATGCCGACGACGTGCTCGATGCTCGCGACATAGCGGCACCAGTAGCTGCGGACGCCCGCCTCGACCGCGACGCGCGGTACGCCGCGCGGGAGCACGGCGTTGCGGTAGTCGACCGGTTGCGCGTCGAATAGTTCGGTCGAGGGCATCGACACGACGCTGACGCGCCGGCCGCGGCTCGCAAGCACCTTGGCCGCCTCGACTGCGAGCGCGACCTCCTAGCCCGTGCCAATGATGACGACCTCGGGGGTGCCGCTCGGCTCGACGAGCGTGTAGGCGCCGCGGCGCACGTTCGCAAGCTGCTCGGGTGTCCGCGGCTGGTGCGGCAGCGCCTGCCGGGTCAGCACGAGCCCGGTCGGTCCGGTACGACGTTCGATCGCATCCGCCCAGGCGGCGTGCGCCTCGACGTCATCGCACGGGCGCCACAGCGTCATGTTCGGAATGAGGCGCAGCGTCGCGAAATGCTCGATCGGCTGGTGCGTCGGGCCGTCCTCGCCGAGCCCGATCGAGTCGTGCGACCAGACGAAGATCGACGGCGTGCCGATCAGGCAGGCCATGCGCACCGCATTGCGTGCGTAGTCTGAGAAGGTGAGGAACGTGCCACCGTAGGGCACGAGGCCGCCGTGCAGCGCGAGGCCATTCAACGCCGCAGACATGCCGAACTCGCGCACGCCGTACCAGACGTAGTTGCCGGACGCATCGTTGCGCGTGATGCCCTTCGAGTCCTTGCGCCAGGTGTTGTTGGAGCCGGTGAGGTCCGCCGAGCCGCCGATCAGCTCCGGGAGCCTGGGCCCGAACACGTTGAGCGCCGCCTGCGAGGACTGGCGCGTCGCGACCGCGCCGCCGCTCGCCTGCACCGACGCGAGCGTCGCCTGCACGAGCGTCGTCCAGTCGGCTGGCAGTCTCGCCGCCATGCGGCGTTCGAACTCGGCCGCGAGCTCAGGGTAGACCTTCGCGTATTCCTTGAAGAGCTTCTGCCACTTCGCCTCGGCGCGCTTGCCGCGGGCGCGACCGTCCCAGGCCTTGGCGATGTCCTCAGGCACCTCGAACGGCGGGTACGGCCAGTCGAGGACCTTCCGCGCCTTGGCAATCTCGTCAGGTCCCAGCGCCGCGCCGTGCGCGTGCTCGGTTCCCTGCTTGTCCGGTGCTCCGAACCCGATGATGGTCTTGCAGCAGATGAGCGTCGGCTTGCCCGTCTCGCGGCGGGCCTTCCTGACCGCGCGCGTCACAGCCGCGGCGTCGAGTCCGTCGACCGCGCGGATCACCTGCCAGCCGTAGGCCTCGAAGCGCTTCGGCGTGTCGTCGGTGAACCAGCCCTGCACGTGGCCGTCGATCGAGATGCCGTTGTCGTCATAGAAGCAGATGAGCTTCCCGAGGCCGAGGGTGCCAGCGAGCGAGGCTGCCTCGTGCGAAATGCCTTCCATCAGGCAGCCGTCGCCGAGGAACACGTACGTGTGGTGATCGACGACCGTGAAGCCCGGCTGGTTGAAAGTCGCCGCCAGGTGCTTTTCCGCGAGCGCGAAGCCAACCGCATTCGCGAGTCCCTGGCCGAGGGGCCCCGTCGTCGTCTCGACGCCGTGCTTGCGATCAAACTCCGGGTGGCCCGGCGTGTGCGAGCCGAGCTGGCGGAACTGCTTGATGTCCTCCATCGAGAGCGGGTAGCCGGTCAGGTGCAGCACCGAATAGAGCAGCATCGAACCGTGGCCGTTCGAGAGGATGAAGCGATCGCGGTCGAACCAGTTCGGGTTGCCGGGATTGTGCTTCAGGAAGTTCCGCCACAGGACCTCGGCGATGTCCGCCATTCCCATCGGCATGCCGGGGTGTCCGGAGTTGGCTTTCTGGACTGCATCCATGCTCAACGCGCGGATTGCATTGGCAAGTTGCCGGGGGGTGGGCATCGGGTCTACTCGGCTTGGGTGGGCGAAGCCCGATATTGTCCAATACCCTCTCGACAGGGGCAACGCCGCTGTGGGGCCTGTATACTTGGCGGCTCGTGGACACGGAGGCGCCCCCGCGCGCACGACACAGCCGATGAGTTCCAACAGCTTTCTTTTCACGTCCGAATCGGTGTCCGAGGGGCACCCGGACAAGGTCGCCGACCAGATTTCCGACGCCGTTCTCGACGCGATCCTGACCCAGGACCGCAAGGCGCGCGTCGCCTGCGAGACGCTCGTCAAGACGGGCTGCGTGATCGTCGCCGGCGAGATCACGACGTCGGCCTGGGTCGACCTCGAGGCGCTGGTCCGCAAGACCGTGCTTCGCATCGGCTACGACCACTCAGACATGGGCTTCGACGGCGCGAGCTGCGCGGTCATCAACATCATCGGCAAGCAGTCGCCCGACATCGCCCAGGGCGTCGATCGCAAGGACCCGCGCAAGCAAGGTGCCGGCGACCAGGGTCTCATGTTCGGCTACGCGAGCAACGAGACGGACGTGCTGATGCCGGCGCCGATCACCTACGCCCACCGGCTGGTGAAGAAGCAGGCCGCCGTACGCAAGAGCGGCCGACTGCCGTGGCTGCGCCCGGACGCGAAGAGCCAGATCACCTTCCGCTACGAGCATGACCGTCCGGTCGGCATCGAGGCAGTCGTCCTCTCGACCCAGCATTCGCCCGACATCGGGCAGCGCAAGCTCCGCGAAGCGGTCATGGAAGAGGTCATCCTGCCGGTCCTGCCGAAGCGCTGGATTGACAAGCACACCAAGTTCCACATCAATCCCACCGGCAAGTTCGTCATCGGCGGCCCGGTCGGCGACTGCGGCCTGACGGGCCGCAAGATCATCGTCGACACCTACGGCGGCTATGCGCGCCACGGCGGCGGCGCGTTCTCGGGCAAAGACCCCTCGAAGGTCGACCGTTCGGCGGCCTACGCCGCGCGTTATGTCGCGAAAAACGTCGTTGCCGCGGGCCTCGCCGAACGTTGCGAGGTTCAGGTCTCTTATGCGATCGGCGTCGCGGAACCAACCTCGGTAATGGTCGAGACTTTCGGTACCAGCAAGCTGTCGCGCGAGAAGCTCACGAAGCTCGTCCTGCGGCACTTCGACCTGACCCCGTACGGACTTCGCCAGATGCTCGATCTCGCCCGCCCGATCTACGAAGCGACCGCCGCGTACGGTCATTTCGGGCGCACCGAGGCCGAGTTCACCTGGGAGCGCACCGACAAGGCGCGCGCCCTTAAGGCCGACGCACGCTAGCGAATTCATAGGAACCGTCCTGCCGAGGGGCGCTGCAGCGGACCGAGGGTGCAACCCTGCGGCCTGCCAGGCTCGGTGAGACGGTCGACCCGACAACGGCGCCCATTCCTTCTCTTAAAGGAGAGATTGAATGAGCGCTGCAGTGAAGTTGAATAGCGATTTCCGCGTTGCCGATCTCAAGCACGCGGGCTGGGGCCGAAAGGAAATCGCGATCGCCGAGACCGAAATGCCGGGTCTCATGGCCGTTCGCGAGCAATACGCCGATCGCCAGCCCCTGAAGGGCGCCCGCATCGCGGGCTCCCTGCACATGACGATCCAGACCGCCGTGCTGATCGAGACGCTGAAGGCGCTCGGCGCGGACGTCCGCTGGGCGTCGTGCAACATCTACTCGACCCAGGACCATGCGGCCGCCGCCATCGTTGAGGCCGGTACGCCGGTGTTCGCCTACAAGGGCGAGACGCTCGAGGAGTACTGGGAATACACCCACAAGATCTTCGAGTGGTCGGACGGCGGCACGCCGAACATGATTCTCGATGACGGTGGCGATGCGACCCTGCTCGTGCACCTCGGCCTCAAGGCCGAGAGCGATCCGTCGGTGATCGCCAAGCCCACCAACGAGGAAGAGGTCGCGCTCTATGCCGCGATCGGGCAGCGCCTCAAGGCCAAGCCCGGCTACTACTCGCGCCTCGCCAAGAGCATCCGTGGCGTCACCGAGGAGACGACCACCGGGGTCCACCGCCTCTACCAGATGCAGAAGGAAGGGCGGCTGCTGTTCCCGGCGATCAACGTCAACGACTCGGTCACGAAGTCGAAGTTCGACAACCTGTACGGCTGCCGCGAGTCACTGGTCGATGCGATCAAGCGCGCGACCGACGTGATGGTGGCCGGCAAGGTCGCGCTGGTCGCCGGCTACGGCGACGTCGGCAAGGGCTCCGCGCAGGCGCTGAAGGCGC
>CAYNCY010000269.1:0-5447 GCA_964395195.1 uncultured Steroidobacteraceae bacterium | reverse complement strand
AGCGCGAAACTGGATCGCGATCGGGCAGAAGACCAGCCCCAGGCGCGCGCAGGCGAGGAAGACGACGGCTGCCTCGGCGATGTTCGGCAGCTGCACCGCAACGACGTCGTCCTTGCGGCAGCCGAGCGCGTGCAAGAGCTCGGCGAGCCGGTCGACTTCGGTGTCGAGTTGACTGAACGTGAGCCGTCGGGGAGGGCTGCCGACGAGCGCTTCGCGATTCGGCGGGTCGACGAGGGCAGGCGCGTCGCCCGAGGCGGCAACGGCCTCCCGGAATACCTGATCGACCGTCCGCCGGCCCCACCAGCCACGCTTCATGCAATCGGCGATGCGTTCGGGGCGGCTCAGGATCATCGGCGTCATGGTGCCGACGGACGTGGCATGACGCAAGCGCGCGGCGCAAGCGCCGCGATGCAGCATGGCTGACTTGCTATAGTAGACCGAGAATCGACAGGGGAAGGGCGTGACAGGAGAGCGTAACGGCGAAGCCCCTTGGCCTTCGACAGCACTCGCTATCTACACCGCGATCGTGCTGACGCTCGCCTACACCTGCTCGTTCATCGACCGTCAGATACTGACGATGCTCATCGATCCGATCCGCAGGGACCTGCACGTCACCGATACCCAGGTGGCGCTGCTCGGCAGCCTCGCCTTCACGGTCTTCTACACGCTGCTCGGCGTCCCGATCGCGCGCCTCGCGGATCGTGCCAACCGCCGCAACATCATGGCCGCGGGGGTCGCGCTCTGGAGCCTGATGACCGCCGCCTGCGGACTCGCGCGGGGCTTCTGGCCGCTCTTCGGTGCGCGGGTCGGAGTGGGAGTCGGCGAAGCCGCACTCTCACCTGCAGCCTTCTCGGTGCTCTCGGATCTCTTTCCTGCGAGACGCCTTGGCCGGGCCATCAGCGCCTACTCGACCGGGATCTACTTTGGCGCGGGACTTGCGCTCATCGTCGGCGGCACGGTCATCAAGAAGATCACGAGCGCGTCGATCCGTGAGCTGCCGTTCATCGGGACGATACTGCCGTGGCAGCTCGTCTTCCTCGTCGTGAGCACGCTCGGAATCCCGGTCTTCCTGCTGATGCTGACCCTGCGGGAGCCGCGGCGGCGGGGCAGGGCACCGACCGCGCTTCCCGATGCGAGCGCATGGCCGGCGCTACGGGCCTTCCTCGCCGCCAACGCGCGGACGCTCGCCTATCACTTCGGCGCGTTCTCGCTGTACGGCATCGCGATCAATTCATATCTCTTCTGGGCGCCGACGATGATGATGCGGAACTTCGGCTGGAGCCCACCGCGTACGGGGTTCACGGTCGGCGTGCTCTTGCTCGTGTTCGGAACGGCTGGCGTCTATACGGGCGGCTGGGTCGCCGATCGGATGGCGGCGCGCGGCTATCGCGACGCGATGTTCCGGGCCGCGATGTTCGGCATGTGTTGCGGGTTGCCCTGCGTCGTTGCGACGCCGCTCGCGCCAAGTGACACGCTGGTGACGATCGGACTCGCGTTGTCGATTTTCTTCCTGGCGTTCCCGCAGGGCCTACCGTCGGCCGCGTTGCAGGCAATGACCCCAAACCCGCTTCGTGCCCAGGTGACGGCGATCTATTTCTTCGTGGGCAGCCTGATTGCGAGCGGTATCGGACCTGTCCTGGCCGGGCTACTCAACGACTACGCGTTCCACGATCCGCTCGCCGTTCGCTACTCGCTCTGCATCGTCGTCGCGATCGTCGTCCCGCTCAGCCTCGCCATCGTTTACGCGGGGCTCGGCGCGTATCGCGCAAGCGTGGAGCGCGCCGGCAACGCCTAGCCGCGGTTGCCGGACCCCGCGCCGATGCGGGTGCGCTTGAGTTCGATGCCGGCGGCGACGCGGTCCCACGTGTCCGCCGTGACTCCCTCGCGACGCAGGTCGACCTTCTGCACCTTGTTGGTCGGTGTCTTCGGGAGCGCCGCTACGATGCGCACGTAGCGCGGCACCATGAAGTGTGACATGCGAGCCGCCAGGAACTCGATCAGCTCGACCGGATCGAGGCGCTCGCCCGGCTTCACGGCAACGATCACCATGACCTCGTCCTCGCCGTCCGGGCTCGGCACGGCGATTGCCGCCACTTCGGCGACCGCGGGGTGGTCGTCGACCTCGATCTCGACCTCGATCGAGGAGATGTTCTCGCCGCGCCGGCGAATCGCGTCCTTCTGGCGGTCGACGAAGAAGAAATTGCCGTCGGCGTCGCGGTACATGAGATCGCCGGTGTGGAACCAGCCGTTCCGCCAGCTCGTGGCCGTCGCCTCCGGCAGGCCGTGGTAGCCGCGGTTCAGCGACCAAGGCAGGTCGTTACGCACGATCAGCTCGCCGATCGAGCCCGCTGGCAGCTCGATGTCATTCGCATCCACGATCCGGCACTCGACGCCCGTGCGCGGTCGGCCGCAGCTGCCGAAGGCGGTGGAGTTGAGGTTTGTCACGAGCGGAACCGAGAGTTCCGTCATGTTGAAGCCCGAGAAGTAGTCGAAACCGTAGCGCTCCGAGAGACGAATCGCCTGCGCGGTCAGGGGCGAGAGCACGACGCGCTTGAGGGGATTCTGCGCATCGTCCGGCTGCGGGTCGTTCTTCAGGAGGAAGGAGATCATCGCGCCAATGAGGCCGCTGATCGTCGTTGCGCCGGTGCGCCTGACATCGCGCCAGAACGTCTTGGTGCTGAAGGTGTCGAAGAGCGCGATTGACGCGCCGGTCGCAAGTGCGCCGTAGACGGCCGTGACCCCACCGACGTGGAAGAGCGGCAGGTTCACGAGCAGCCGGTCCGCGTGGGTCAAGTAGCCGAAACAGGCCTGGCCGACGGTGTACTGCTGCAGGTACGTCGTGAGCACGCCCTTGGAGGGGCCGGTGGTCCCCGACGTGTAGATGATCGATGGCACGTCCCACCGTTCGACCGCGTGCGGGGCGTCGATCTCGACGCTCGATTCGAGTCTCTCGCCCGGGAGGACCTCGACACCGGGCATCGCGAGCGCAATCGTCCCGCCGCGTACGACGACCTTGCGCAAGGCAGTCGTCGCAATGCCGGCGAGTCGATCGGCGAGATCGACGTGGACGATCATGACGGCACTGTCGCTCTGGTTGACGACGTGCTGGAGGAGCTTCCCGCGGTAGCTCGTGTTGATCGGGACGACCGTCGCGCCCAGGTAATTCGCGCCGAACCAGACGCGCAGCATGTCGGCGCGGTTCGGCAGCCACGCGAGCACGCGCTCGCCCGCACCGACGCCGAGTGCGCGGAGCGCCGCGGCCGCGCGGCGGGCTTCCGACAGGGTGTCGGACCAGGTCCAGCGCTCGCCCGACTCGAACTCGACCGAGAGGGCCGTCGGACGCTCAGCCGCCCAGCGCTCGAGCAGGCACGGCAGGACGCACGCCTCCCGGGTCGGCATCGCGGGCGAGAACCACGGTGGGTGCGCTGCGGTCGCGCGCGCCGGTGCGTGGGGGTTCGGTTCAACGTCGGAGGAGAGTGCCACGCCTCACGATAGACCGCGCAAGGAGCCCGCCGCAATAGTTGCGCCACCCACCGGTGGTGGCGCTCAGCGCGGATGTGCGATCAGGTAGTCGGCGAGCGCCGCGTACGCGGGCAGCGACGTCGGATCGAGATTTGCGTTCGCCGCCAGCGGGTGGGAGGCGAAGCGCGCGATCACCATCTCTGCCTTCGGGTCGATGTAAATCGCCTGCCCATGTACGCCCCGCGCCATGAATGCGCCGTGCGCGTTGTTCGAGATCCACCACTGGTCGTGGTAAGTCCAGCCGGGCAGCGTCTTGTAGCCCGCTTTCGCGAAGGCGTCGCGGTCGCCGCCGCGTCGAATGTCCGCGACGACCGCCGTGGGCAGGATCTGCTGGCCGTTGAAACGCCCACCGAGCCGGATCATCTCGCCGAAGCGGGCCATGTCGCGGAGCCGTGCGTTGAACCCGCCGGCCACGAGCGGCGTACCCGTCGCGTCGACCTGCAGGTACGCATCGCTCTCGGCGCCGATCCGGCTCCAGATCGTCTCTTCGAGCACGCGCGCGAGCGGGGACCCGGCCGCGCGTGTGACGAGCCAGCCGACCACGTCGGAGTTGACCGACCGGTAGGCAAACGCAGGTCCGTGCTCGCCGTCCTTCGGGATTGCGGCGAGGTACTCGTAGACGCCACCCGCGCCCGTGTATCCGGCCGGCCGCGGAAACATGCCGACGGCGCGGGCGTAGCTCGCGATGTCAGACGCCGGGTCGCCGTAAACCTCCGAGAACTTGATGGCCGTCGTCATGTCGAGGACCTGGGCCACCGTCGCATCGCCGAAGCCGCTGCCCTTGAGCTCGGGAAGCACGGTTCCGACGGTCGCGTTGGGGTCGAGCTTCCCCTCTGCAATCAGTAGCGCCGCGATCGTCCCGAAAAATGACTTGGTTGCCGAGAACGCGATGTGCGGCCGCTCGGCCGACCCGGCACCGAAGTAGCGTTCATAGACGATGCGGCCCCGGTGGAGCACCACGATACCGTCGGTGTAGTTCGCCGCGAGCGAGGCGGCCCAGGTCATCTCGCGCCCGGAGTCGGGAACGATGAAGGCTATCGAGTCGATCTCCGGTCGCTCGGCGCGCGGCAGCACCGCGACAGCGCCGACGCCGCGCGAGACGTTGACGGTCGGTACGAACTCGCGCCAGTGCGAGAACGTCCACCGCAACTGCGGAAAGCGGTAGTAGCTGCCGTCGTCGAAACGGATCTGCCGGTCGGCGGGTGGGGGAGATCCGACCATCCAGCCGAGCGCGGCGGGATCGGAGGCCGCCGCATCCGGGAATGTCGGCGCCGCAAGCGCGAGCGGTGCGACGAAGGCGGCCGTGCAGCCGAGGGCGCGCCACCACGATGGCACGCGCATGGCCTCAGCCGTTCCCGCTGAGGGGTCGAAGCGACGCATCAGATCGGATACCGTGCCGGCTGCGTCGCGATCGTGATCCAGCGGAGCTCCGTGAACTCCGCGATACCCGCTTTGCCGCCGAAGCGCCCGTAGCCGGAGCTCTTCGTCCCGCCGAAGGGCATCTGCGCTTCGTCGTGAACTGTCGCGCCGTTGATGTGGCACATGCCGGCATCGAGCTGCTCGGCGACGCGGATCGCCCGCGCGATGTCGCGGCTGTAGACGGAGGAGGTCAGCCCGTACTCGGTGTCGTTGGCGATGCGGATCGCCTCGGCCTCGTCCTTGGCGCGGACGATGGTTGTTACCGGTCCAAAGGACTCCTCCGCGTAGATGCGCATCGCCGGATTCACGCCGTCGATGACGGCGGCGGAGAGGAGCGTGCCCTTCGCGGCAGCGGCGGCATGCAGACGGCCGCCTTTCTTGACGGCATCGTCGATGAGCGCCTGCACCTTGTCCGCGGAGGCCTGGTCGACGACCGACCCGAGCGGCGTCTTGCCAGCGGCGGGGTCACCCGCACGCGGTGGGCCTTGATCCTCGCCCTCCAGGCC
>CAYNCY010000268.1:0-5448 GCA_964395195.1 uncultured Steroidobacteraceae bacterium | reverse complement strand
CGGTTCGCTCAACCTGCACACGTTCAGGCCCTGGGACCTGCCGAGCGGATTCACCTACAGTTACCAGGCGGATGCGGAGCGCGGCTCGGTCAGCCGCAAGACTGGGCCCGAGGCGAGCGGCCTCATCGCCTTCAACGCCGACGGGCGGTGGGGTCTGCAAGTCTCGGCCGACTTCTCCGACACCTCGCGCGCGAACTCGAATTCAGGCCTCGACCAGTACGGAGTCCTGTTTCACGGCGAGAACGCCTACAGCGCCGCGGGTTACGCCGGCTTCGTCGGGGCGTGGAACGGCGCCACGATCCCGTCCCGGATCGTGCAGAACCCGGACGGGAGCGTCGACGTCAATGGCGATGGCAAGTCGAATGGCGTTTTCATGGGTAGCCAGGACATCGGCCTCTACAACATCACGACCGAGCGCAAGCGCCACGCCGCCAATGCCTCGTTCCAGGCGGACTTCAGTCACGGCCTCACGATGACCACCGATTTCTTCTATGCGGACCAGAAGCAGTGGGATCGCAACTACGGGATCCAGTTCAATTCGACCAACTGGCAGGGCGCGACCTACATTCCGCTGCAGTCACGGGACACGGGGGCCACCACGCTCGGCCAGTACAACGTGGCGCCCCAGGACCCGAACTGGGCCGGCTCTCATATCTATACGACCCAGGTGTACGAGAAGTACCCGGGCGACATCGAGTCGTTCTCGCAGGTCGTGCTGCACGACTCGACCGCGCGCAACCTCAACCTGCAGTTCGACTACAACAACGGTGGCCCGTTCACGGCGGGCCTGCGGGGCATTCACGAGACCGCGCACCAGCTCTACATCGAGACCGACACCAACATCTCGGACTCGGACGGCTGCCTTTGGGCGGACAACACGACGGGACTCCCCTGCGGCACGTTCGTCTATCCCGCCCAGCTCGGCGGCAACCGTGTGTTCAACGCAAACGGAATTCCTCAGAACACGCAGCCGATCACCGCCGA
Source organism: uncultured Steroidobacteraceae bacterium (assembly GCA_964395195.1). Lineage (GTDB taxonomy): Bacteria > Pseudomonadota > Gammaproteobacteria > Steroidobacterales > Steroidobacteraceae > CAIKZZ01. The sequence continues at coordinate 4,464 of CAYNCY010000268.1, read as the reverse complement.
TTTCCGGGGACCCAACCTCGTGATTGGTATGCCAGCGGGGCTCGCCAGCGCGCTCGCGAGCTCGAACGGCTGGACGATGAAGACGCTCGAGTCAAATGACGACTACGACCGCACGACGTCGATCAATGCGCTCAAGTTCGACGGGCACTACAAGTTCAGCGAGGATTTCCAGCTCAACTTCGGCGTGCGCAACAGTAACCGCAGCGCCCAGAACAACGGCTTTACGCTGGTCGCCCCTGTCTACGCCGGCATCGGTGCCAGCGACCCGGGTGGGTGCCTCGTGCGATACGTCGGTGCGGACGTGATCCTGAGCGGCAACCAGGACGGTACCTGGTGTTCTGCCGGAAACTCGCAGGGCTACTACCGCGCGGGTCCGCTGTCGGCGCAGCAGATTCCGAACACCCCGGGCCCCCTGTCCAATAACTGGCGGCCGTACAACAATCTGCTCGGATCCGGCGTCAATTTCTGGGGCATCGACCCGCGCGCAATGGACAATCCGGAGGCCTTCTGGAAGTCGCTCTACCCCGGCACGATCCGCCAGGAGTCGCCCGGGATCACGTGGGGCGTCGCGCTCAGAGAGCTCTCGACCTACCTGCAGGCAGACGTCAGCGGCAAACTCGGCGAGATGCCATTCAGCGGCAATTTCGGCGTGCGCGTAATTCACACGAACCTGAGCGTCACGCAGCGCCTGATCGGGGATCCCGGCCAGTACGGGACGGAGCCCGAGGATGACGGTCCGAACGTCACCAAGCGCAGCTACAACGACATACTGCCGGCGCTCAACTTCGCGCTAAACGTCACGGACAAGTTCACGGTGCGCCTGTCGGCCTCGAAGAACATGATGCCGCTGAGCCTCAGCCAGTGGGGCGGGGGACTGTCGCTCGGCTATTCGCTGATTGAGACCATCAACGGCCCGATCTTCCAGGTCGCGCAGGGTTCGTCCTCCGGGAATCCCTACCTGAACCCCTGGCGTTCGACGAACTACGGCGCCTCGTTCGAGTACTACATCAACCGCACGAGCCTCGTGAGCCTGGAGCTCTTTCGCCTCAATGTGAGGAGCTTCATCAAGAACGGCGCCGAGACAAACTGCTCGGAACCGGACGAGGACGGCGTCGTCCGCGGGCACTGCATTGCGATCAACGAGCCCATCCAGGGCTCCGGCAACAGCATCCAGGGCGCCGAGTTCGACTATCGGCAGGGGTTCACGTTCCTGCCGGGAATTCTCTCGAACACCGGTCTCGAGGTGAACATGACCTACGCGCCGAGCAAGACGGGCGAGACTGACCTCGCCGGCAACAAGATCCCGTTCCAGGACAACTCCGAGGAGTCCGGCAACCTGATCCTCTGGTACCAGGACAAGCGGTTCCAGGCGCGCGTCGCCTACAACTACCGCTCCAAGCGCGCTTACATGGAGCAGGTGGGTGGTATCGTCGGCGCGGAAGAGTACGAGGCGCCCCAGAAATACCTCGATGCCTCGCTCTCGTACAGGGTCGGCAAGTATCTGGAATTGTTCTTGAACGGTACCAACCTCACGAACGAGGCGCAGCGGTTCTACATCGTGTGGAACGACCAGCCTGGACACACCCAGTACTCCGAGCGCATGTACACGCTCGGCGTTCGCGGCCAGTGGTGATGCGTTCCTTCGCCGCGGCGGGCCTGGCCGGGTGTCCCCGCGCCCTTCTGTGCGGGGCGGCTGCGCTCGCGCTCGTGGCGACCCCGTTGCTCGCGGACGCAGGGGCCGCCTATTCGCCGACGCGCGTGGCAGGCGATGCGGGCGCCGTGACCGCCATTGCGCACTGGCAGATCCAGTCGAGCGCAAAAGCCCAGGAAGACGGCACGGCGGTGTCGTCCGCCGGCTTCGCGACTGAGGGCTGGTACCCGGTGAGCGGCCGCGCGACGGTGATGGCCGGGCTCATCGAGAACGGCAAGTACGAGAACGTCTTCTACGGCGACAACCTGCGCGCCGTCGAGGAGCCGGACGCCAGCGGCACGATGTTCATCACGCCCTGGTGGTATCGCAGCGAGTTCACGGTCGAGAAGGGCGCCTCCGGCACGCGGACGTTCCTGCGCGTGAACGGCATGATCCCAAGCGCCGATGTGTGGCTGAACGGTCAGTTGGTCGCCCCGCGAGCCACCGTGGCCGGCGCCTATCCCGTCCACGAGCTCGACGTGACGCGCTGGGTGCGCGCGGGCACCAACACGCTGGCGCTCCGGGTGCAGCCGGGCGACCCGAGGACGAGCCTGTCGATCGGCTGGGTCGACTGGAACCCGACGCCGCCCGACAACAACATGGGCCCGTGGCGGGGCGTTGATATCGTGAGGACCGGCCCCGTCGCGCTCAGCTTTCCGCGGGTGACCTCGACGCTGCCGCTCCCCGATCTCGGACGCGCGGCGCTGAGCGTGAAGGTCGAGGCGCACAATCTCGATGCCGCCGCTCACGATGCGACGATCTCCGGCGTCGCGGCGGGCGTCGCGCTCAAGCGCACGATTCACCTGGCAGCCGGCGAAACACAGACGGTTACGTTTTCGCCCACGAGCGATCCCAAGCTCGAGCTCCGGCAACCGAAGATCTGGTGGCCGGCCGGCATGGGCGCGCATCCGCTCTACGACCTGCAACTGAGCGCCGCCGTCGACGGCGCAGTCTCCGACCGGGCGAGCGCAGCGTTCGGCATTCGCAGCGTCAGCTCGCACCTCACCGGACACGGCCACGTCCAGTTCGTGATCAACGGCAAGCCCGTCCTGATCCGCGGCGGCGGCTGGGCGCCGGACATGTTCCTGCGGGATGACCCGAAGCGCCTGGACGCGGAGTTCGGCTACGTCTCGAATCTCGGCCTCAATGCGATCCGGCTCGAAGGCAAACTCGAAGCGGATCGCTTCTACGAGCTCGCCGACCGTGACGGAATCCTGGTGCTGGCCGGGTGGGAGTGCTGCGACAAGTGGGAGTCGGCAGCCAAGACGGGCGGTGCGCCGTGGGATGCGGCGGACGAGGCAGTGGCGGCTGCGTCAATGGCGAGCGAGGCGCGGCTCCTCAGGAGCCACCCGTCCGTGATTGCCTTCCTGATCGGCAGTGACAACGCGCCGCCGGCCGCGATCTCGAAGCTGTACGCCGATACGCTGCGGCAGGAGGAATGGCCGCTCCCGATCATCTCGGCGGCCGTTCCGCAGGGGACGCCCGAGACGGGACCTTCCGGCATGAAGATGGAGGGACCGTACTCGTGGATTCCGCCCGCCTACTGGTATGCCGACAAACTGGGCGGCGCGTTTGGCTTCGACTCGGAGGTCAGTGCGGGTGCGTCCATCCCGCTGCTCGATGACCTCAACCGCATGCTGGCGCCGCAGGAACTTGAGGCCCTGTGGAAATACCCCGATGCGCGGCAGTATCACGCCTCGGCTGCCTGGTCGGTGTTCGCAACGCTCGCGCCGTTCGACAAGGGGCTCGCCGCACGCTACGGCGCACCAAAGAGCCTCGCGGACTATGTTGCCAAGGCGCAGCTCGACAACTACGACAATGCGCGCGCGCAGTTCGAGGCGTTCAACGCGCACATGGACGCGGCGAACCCCTCGACCGGCGTCATCTACTGGATGCTGAACAACGCGTGGCCCTCACTGCACTGGCATCTGTACGACTACTTCCTGAATCCGGCCGGCGCCTACTTCGGCGCGAAGGTCGCGAACGAGCCGGTGCACATCCAGTACTCCTACGACACGCGCGGCGTCGTGCTGGTCAATCACACGCTCGCCACTGAGCGCGGCTTGCAGGCCGCCGTTCGCGTACGAAATCTCGATGGAACTGTCGCCTTCGAGAAGCACCTCAAGGGCATCGAGCTCGCGGGTAACAGCACGCGCGAGCTTCTGTTGCTGCCAGCGCCTGAGGGGCTGTCGCGCACGTTCTTCATCGAGCTTGAACTGCAGTCGATGCGCAGCGAGCGGATCAGCCGCAACGTCTACTGGCTCTCGACCGAGGCCGACGAGCTCGACTGGAAGAGCTCGAACTGGTACCTGACCCCCGTCAGCCGCTACGCCGACCTGACCCCGCTGCAGTCCTTGCCAGCGGCAACCAGCGACGTCCGGGCGACGGTGCGGCACGAGGGCGCCGAGGACGTTGCGACGATCACGCTGACGGTGCCCCCGTCCGCGGGCCCGGTTGCGTTCTTCCAGCACGTCGTGATTCGCCGGTCCGCGGGCGGCGAGCCGGTGCTACCGGTGCGCTGGAGCGACAACGACGTGACGCTGTGGCCGGGCGAATCGGTTACGATGACGGCTCGTTTTGCCACACCGGATGCGGCAGCGCCGGTCGTCGAAGTGAGCGGCTGGAACGTTCCCACGCGGAGCGTGCGAACGAGTAGTATATTGTGATCCGTCATCCCCCATCCTTCCGCCTCCATCCTTCATCTTTTCGCCATGCCACGCACGGCCGCTCAAATTCGCGACGACGCCTTGGGAATCTGGCGGGCAGGATTGAGG
>CAYNCY010000267.1:0-5461 GCA_964395195.1 uncultured Steroidobacteraceae bacterium | reverse complement strand
CGAGTCGGTGCCGGGGCTCTTTGCGCGCAACGAGCGCGTGCTCTGCCGCTTCGACACCGCCGTCGGCCCGCTCGTGCTCGTGTTCGTCGGGGCGCTCAACGTCGGCAGTGTCGGCATCGTGGGTTTTGGCGACCTGACGCCGCGCCGCCCGCGCCTCGGTGCCGAGATCGAGGTGCCCGGGACGCCCGTGTTCCAGCGCGGCGCCGAGCTCGGGCGCTTCAACATGGGCTCGACCGTGATCCTCCTCTTGCCGCGCGGCCGTTGCCGCTGGGCGGAGTCCTTCGCCTCCGGCGCCATCGTGCGCATGGGTGCGCCGATCGGCGAGCTCACGGGCTGAGCGATGGCCGACTGGCGACCGGGCGCGAGCCTGCACGTACTGAAAGAGCGCGCGCGCCTCCTCGCGGAAGTGCGGGCATTCTTCCGCGAGCGCGGCGTGCTCGAGGTCGAGACGCCGATCCTGGGTCGCGCGACCGTGACCGACGTGCACCTCGCCTCCCTCGCGACCCGCATCCAGGGCGAGCGCGAGGACTTCTATCTGCAGACCTCGCCCGAGTACGCGATGAAGCGCCTGCTCGCGGCCGGCAGCGGCGACATCTTCCAGGTCTGCAAGGCCTTCCGCGACGGCGAGCGCGGCCGCCACCACAACCCCGAGTTCACGCTGATCGAGTGGTATCGCGTGGGGTTCGACCACGTGGCGCTGATGCGCGAGGTCGAGGCACTCCTCTCGAGGCTCCTGGGGGCGCGCCTGTCGGCGCCGGCCGAGACCTTGAGCTACCGCGAGGCGTTCGTGCGGGTGCTCGAGATCGACCCCGTGACCGCGCCGCTCGCCGCGCTCAGGCACCTCGCCGCCCGGCGGCTCGGCGCGGACGCGGCGAGCCTTGGCGATGATCGCGACACGGTGCTCGATCTGCTGGTGGGTGCGCTCGTCGGTCCCGCGCTCGGCGCGCAGCGCATCACGTTCGTCGACCGGTATCCCGCCTCGCAGGCGGCGCTCGCGCGGCTCTTGCCGGGCGAGGCACCCGAGGCCGCGCGCTTCGAGGCGTACGTGGGCGGCCTCGAGCTCTGCAACGGTTTCCACGAACTCGGCGATGCGCGCGAGCAGCGCCGGCGCTTCGAGGCGGATCGCGCGGCCCGGCGCGCGCGGGGCCTGCCCTTGCCACCGGTCGATGAGCGCCTGCTCGCGGCGCTCGCCGCCGGCCTCCCGGACTCGGCCGGTGTCGCGGTCGGCTTCGATCGCATCGTGATGCTGGCGCTCGGGCTCGACTCGATCGACGCCGCGCTCGCCTTCACGGTGGACGGGGCGTGACCCGAGGCGGCATTCTTGGCAGGGTCAGGTCCGCCCCGCGGGTGCGGCCGAGGAGCGAACGATGAGCCAACCGGCCTTGCAGGTGCCCGACGCGGCGACCCCCGAGGCGCGCTACGAGGGGATCCTGCAGGCGCTCGACGGGCTCCTCGCGGGCGAGCGAAACCTGATCGCGAACCTCGCGAATACCGCCGCGCTCCTCTTCGATGCGCTCCCCGACCTCAACTGGGCCGGCTTCTACCTCTACGACGGCACGGAGCTCATCGTCGGCCCCTTCCAGGGCAAGCCCGCGTGCGTGCGGATCGCGCTCGGCCAGGGGGTGTGCGGCACGGCGGCGGCGACCTTAAGCACGCAGATCGTTCGGGACGTGCATGCCTTTCCGGGCCACATCGCCTGCGATGCGGCCTCGAACTCGGAGATCGTGGTGCCGCTCGCGAACGCGCGCGGGCTGCTCGGCGTGCTCGACCTCGACAGCCCCTCGCTCGGGCGCTTCGATGAGCGGGATCAGAAGGGGCTCGAGGCCCTCGCTCGCCGGCTGATCGCCGCGAGCGACTGGTAAGGCCTACTTCGCGCGGGAGATGTACTCGCCCGAGCGGGTGTCGACGCGGATGATTTCGCCTTCGTTGATGAAGAGCGGCACCCGCACCGTCGCGCCCGACTCGAGCTTGGCCGGCTTCTGCCCGCCCGTCACCGTGTCACCGCGAACGCCGGGGTCGGTCACGACCACCTTGAGCTCCACGTGCGCGGGCGGGGTCACCGTCAGGGGTTCCCCGTTCCAGAGCGTCACGATGCACTCGACGCCGTCCTTCAGCCACTGCGCGGCGTCGCCCATCGCGGCCTTGCCGGCGGTGTACTGCTCGAAGGTGTCCGGGACCATGAAGATCCAGAAGTCGCCTTCGCTGTAGAGGTACTGCATGTCGGCGTCGACGACATCGGCCGCCTCGACGCTGTCACCGGATTTCCAGGTGCGCTCGACGACCTTGCCGTTCTTGAGGTTGCGCACCTTGACGCGGTTGAAGGCCTGGCCCTTGCCGGGCTTCACCATCTCGTTCTCGACGATGGAGAACGGCTCGCCGTCGAGGAGGATCTTGAGTCCTGACTTGAACTCGTTGGTGCTGTAGCTGGACATGGCGCTCGCCTGCGAAACAGCCCAACATCATACCGGCGAGCGGCTTTTCCGGCCAGTCGGGGGCTACCTGACCCCCTGTAGCGGGGGCTTCAGGGGCCAAAAGTGTCGAGTCGAACGGAAGGCCCCGCGAGCGCCGATGGTACGATCGCGACGCGCCAGTCCCCATCCCGAGCCCGCCCTTTTGCAGTCAACCGTCCTAAAGCCCGCGCCCGCCGAGGGTGCCCCGGTGCCGATGCTGATCCTGACCCGCCACCAGGATCACGTGGAGGCCATCAACCAGACGCTGAGGCGCGCCGGACACCCCGTGCATTGCACGTGGCTGCCGGACGCGAGCGATCTGTCGGACGCGCTCATCCAGATCAACCCCGAGCTCCTGATCGTCTTCGCGGACGAGGCGCTCGTGCCGCTCGAGGCCCTGAAGGACCTGCGCTCCCGGACGCAGCCGCCGGTCCCCGTGGTGCTCGTCAGCCAGACGGTCGACGAGGCCCGCATGGCGGCTTCGCTTCGGGCCGGCGCCCAGGACGTCGTCACGCTCGCCGAGCCCGAGCGCCTGCAGCTCGTCTGCGCGCGCGAGCTGCGCGCCTTCCGGCTCGAGCGCGCGCTCAACACGACGCTGACCTCGGCGCGCGAGTACCAGCGCGAGCTCGCCGCGTTCATGGAAGGCTCGGCCGATGCGATCGCGCTCGTCCAGGAGGGCATCGTCGTCGACGTGAACCCGGCCTGGCTCGAGCTCTACGGCTACCAGGACGCGGAGTCGGTCCGCGGCCAGCCGCTGATGGATCATTTCGAGGGCGAGTCGCAGACCGCGCTCAAGGGCGGCCTGGTCGCGTGCCTCACCGGCAAGTGGAGCGACCACGCGCTGCGCGTCACGGCGCACCTCGCCGACGGTTCGGCGCTGCCGCTCGAGATGGAGCTCGGCCTTGGCGAGTTCGACGGCGAACCCGCGGTGCGCTGCATCGTCAAGGCGAGGAAGCGCGACGATCAGAACCTGCAAGAGGCCCTCGCCGAGGCGGTCCGCACCGACACCGGCACCGGCCTCCTGCACCGCCGCTACCTGGTCGAGGACCTGCGCGAGCGGCTGAAGGAGCCCGTGAAGGGCGGCATGCGTTTCGTCGCCATCGTCAGGCCCGACCGCATGGAACAGGTCGTCGGGCAGCTGGGCCCGCTCCTCGCCGAGGAATTCATCGCGCAGTTCGCCGCGCTCGTGCGCGAGCAGACCGCGGGGGACCTCGGCGGCCGATTCACCGGCAGCTCCCTCCTCTTCCTCGTCGAGCGCGGCACGGAGCGCGACGTCGAGGCCTGGGCGGGCGAGATCGTCGCCAGGGTCCAGAGCCACGTCTTCAAGATCGAGCAGAAGACCCTGACCGCGACCGCGACCGTGGGTCTCGGGCTCGTGCCCGCGTCCGTGACCGACCCCACGGGTCCGGTCGCCGACGCGGTCGAGGCCAACCGCAAGGGTCGCGAGCACGGCGGCAACCAGACCTATTCGCTCGATCGCTCCGACTCCGACACGCGCGTGCAGGCCTACGACAAGATCTGGGTGCGGCACATCAAGGCCGCGCTCATGGAGAACCGCTTCCGCCTCGTGCAGCAGCCGATCGCGAGCCTGCTCGGCGAGGACAAGGGCATGTTCGACGTGCTGGTCCGCATGCTCGATGAGCAGGGCAAGGAAGTGCTGCCGTCGGAGTTCATCCCGGCCGCCGAGCGCAACGACCTCATGAAGAACATCGACCGCTGGGTGGTCGGGGCGTCGATGTCCTTCTGCGCGGCGCGCAAGCCCGCCGGCATCTTCGTGCGCCTGTCGCGTGACACGGTGAACGACAAGTCACTGCCCATCTGGCTCGCCAACCAGCTGAAGGCCAGCAAGCTCGACCCGGCGCGCCTGTGCTTCCAGGTGGCGCAGGAGATCGCGGATCAGTACCTCCTGCAGACGAAGGAGCTGCGCGAGCAGTTCAAGCGCCAGGGGTTCCGCTTCGCGATCGAGCACTTCGGTGCGGGCGCGGATGCGCAGACGCTCATCGATCACCTGAAGCCCGAGTTCGTGAAGATCGACGGCACGCTGATGCAGGGCCTCGCGACGAGCGCGGCGCTGCAGGCGCGCGTCAAGGTTCTCGTCGAGATCGCCAAGCGCGTCGGCGCGATCACCATCGCCGAACGGGTCGAGGACGCGAACACGATGGCGGTGCTCTGGCAGCTCGGCATCGAATTCATCCAGGGCTACTTCGTGCACAAGCCCGAGGAAGTCGTCCTCGGCTGAGCGGGGCGGCCCTTCGGCCGAGGCCCCATCGCCCCCGCCACGCCTACGCCCGGTGCGCCTCGAGAACGAGCGCACTCTCCGCGCCCACCCGCGTCGTGGCACCCGGAACGTGGAGCGCCCCGGCATCGGGCGCGTCCGTGTCGAGGATCCGCTGCCAGCCGTAGCCCGCGCCCGCCGCGGGCAACAGGAACCCGATGGGCTCCGGCCGCACGTTGAGCAGGATCACGAGATCGCCCGCCTCGCTCCCCTGCGCCGCCGCCAGGCGAAAGCCGAGCGCGCGCAACCCGGGGTCCTGCCAGTCGGCCGCCGCCATCGCGTGCCCGGCGGGATGGAGCCAGGTCACGTCCGCCGCGCGGCCCGCGGCCGCCGTGCCCGTCAGGAACGCATCGCGACGCAACTCCGGGCGGCGCTTGCGAAGCGCGATCAGTTGCCGCGTGAAGCGCGTCTGGGTGTCGGCGCTGGCGCCGCCCGACCAGTTGAGCCAGCTCAGCGCGTTGTCCTGGCAGTAGGCGTTGTTGTTGCCGCCTTGCGTGCGCATGAGTTCATCGCCCGCCTGCAGCATCGGCACGCCCTGCGAGACGAAGAGCGTCAGCAGGATGTTCCGCATCCGCCGGGCGCGAAGCGCCCTGAGGTCCGCGCGCTCCGTCGGACCCTCGACGCCGCCGTTCCAGCTCAGGTTGTGGGAGCTGCCGTCGGCGTTGCCCTCCCCGTTCGCCTCGTTGTGGCGCTCCTGGTAGCTCACGAGGTCGTTGAGTGTGAAGCCATCGTGCGC
>CAYNCY010000266.1:0-5468 GCA_964395195.1 uncultured Steroidobacteraceae bacterium | reverse complement strand
CTTCTCGGCAGTGCGATCCCCGAAGGCGCGCGCGGCACGACCGTGCGCGACCTCGTGCAGCGTCACCGCGAGCAGGACCGGAATCGCCCCGACAGAAATCGCGCGAAGAATGTGTTGCAAATCCATTGAATCTACTGAGGTTAGGCCGGAGCGGCGTCCCCGCGCTCGGAAACCGTCCAGGGCGCCGAAGGGTCTCGGCGCGGCGGCCCGGGATTATAGCGGTCGGCGCCGCCGGGCGTTGCGCTCAGCCGAAGCGCGCGAGGTCGCCCTTGCCCGCCCGCACGATCACCGGCGCACCGCCCGCGAGGTCGACGACCGTCGTCGGCTCGAGTCCGCAGTTGCCGCCATCGAGCACGATCTCGACGCGGTGCTCGAGGCGCTCCTTGATCTCGGTGGCATCCGTCAGCGGGTATTCGTCCCCAGGGAGCGACAGGGTCGAGCTCATCAGGGGCTCACCCAGTTCCTCGAGGAGCAGGAGCGGCACCGGGTGTGCGGGAACCCGCAGTCCGATGGTCCGGCGCTTCGGATTCTGCAGACGCCGCGGCACCTCGCGGGTCGCCTCGAGGATGAACGTATAGGGTCCCGGCGTGCAGGCCTTCAGCAGCCGGTACTGCCAGTTCTCGACGCGCGCGTAACGCGCGATCTCGGACAGGTCCCGGCACACCAGCGTGAAATGGTGGTGCTTGTCGGTCTCCCGGATCCGCGCGATCCGCTCCATCGCATCCTTGTCGCCGAGCGCGCAGCCGAGCGCGTAGCACGAGTCCGTCGGGTAGACGATGACGCCGCCCGAGCGAACCGCATCGGCCGCGAGGCGAACGAGCCGGACCTGGGGGTTTTTGGGGTGGAGTTCGAGAAGCTGGGTCATGGCGTCAGGCGAGGCGACGGCGCCGCTTTCCGCTATCATACGCGGCCATCCTGTGCCGCCCCGAGCCCCCGTGCAGGCGCTCTACGACTTCCTCCCCGTTGTTGCCTTCTTCGTCACGTTTAAGTTCGCCGACATCTACACGGCGACGGGCGTGCTGATGGTCGCGACCGTGGCGCTCGCGCTCCAGCAATGGATCGCGAAGCGCCGGATCAGCCCGATGCTCCTCGTCTCCGCCGGGCTCGGCCTCCTGTTCGGCGGGTTGACGCTGTATTTCCATAATCAGCTCTTCATCATGTGGAAGCCGTCGATCCTGTACGTGCTTCTCGCGCTCGCCTGCCTCGCGAGCCAGGTGTGGAGCGACAAGCCGCTGATCCAGAAGATGATGGAAGCGCAGCTGAAAACCGACGCGCGCACCTGGCGGATCGCGAACCTGACCTGGGCGTTCTTCTTCCTGGTGCTGGCCGCGGTTAACCTCGTGTTCGTGTACCGCTTCAGCGCCGAGGCATGGGCGACCTGGAAGATCGCGAGTTTCGGCGTCGTGTTCGCCTTCTCGCTCGGACTTGGCATGTGGCTCTCCGGCCGCGCCGTGCCGGCCGAGGGCTGAGCATGCTGTACGCGATCATCGGCACCGACGTCGCCGACTCGCTCGCGAAGCGTCGCGCCGCGCGCCCGGCGCACGTCGCGCGCCTGGTCGCGCTCAAGGAACTGGGACGCCTGATCATGGCCGGCCCCCTCCCCGCAATCGATGCGCCCGATCCCGGTCCCGCCGGGTTCACGGGCAGCCTGATCGTTGCCGAGTTTGACTCGCTCGTCGCGGCGCGCGCGTGGGCGGATGCGGATCCCTATGTCAGCGGCGGCGTGTACGCCGCCGTGGACGTGCGTCCCTACGTGAAGGTGCTGCCATGATCGACCGCCGCCCGCGCATCGAGGCGCTCCTGTCGCAGGCCCTCGAGCCGCTGCACCTCGAGATCGTCGATGACAGCGAGCACCATGCCGGCCACGCGGGCGCTGAGGGCGGCGCGGGGCACTATCACGTGCGGATACTGTCCGAGAAGTTTCGTGGGCTGCCGGTCCTCGCGCGCCACCGCCTGGTGTACGAGGCCCTGCGGCCGCTGATCCCCGAAGAGATTCATGCGCTTGGCATCGAGGCTGACGCCCCCGGCGAGCGCGCATCCCCGCCTACGTTCATCGACACATGAGGCATCCAATGAGTAAGAGAGTGTGGACTTTGGCGTTCATCGCCGTCGCGACGCTGACGCTTAGCGCCTGCAAGCCGGGCGCAGGCACCACCGGCACCGCCGCCGATGCCGCGAAGCCCGCCGATGCGGCGCCGCCCGCCGCCACCGTCAACGGCAAGCCGATCCCGGCCGAAGTGCTCGCGGTGATCGTGCAGGCGCAGTTCCAGAAGAAGCCGTCGGAGATCACGCCCGAGCAGCGCAAGCAGATCCTCGACCAGCTGGTCGAGCTCTACGTCGCGGCCCAGGAGGCGGACAAGGAAAACGTCGCCGCCGACCCGGAAGTCGCCGCAAAGATGGAGTTGCAGAGAAACAGTGCGCTTGCGCAGGCCCTCGTGCAGAAGCACATCAAGGGCAAGACGCCAACGGACGAGGAACTGAAGGCCGAGTACGACAAGCAGATCGGCTCGCTGCCCAAGCTCGAGTACCACGCCCGTCACATCCTCGTGAAGGACGAGGCGCAGGCGAAGGACGTGATCGCGCAGCTCAACAAGGGCGCGAAGTTCGAGGACCTCGCCAAGAAGGTCTCGATCGACGGCTCCAAGGCGCAGGGTGGCGACCTCTCGTGGTTCACGCCCGATCGCATGGTTCCGCCGTTCTCGGCCGCACTCGTCAAGCTCAACAAGGGCGAGTACACCAAGGAGCCGGTGAAGAGCGAGTTCGGCTGGCACGTGATCCGCCTCGAGGACACGCGGCCCAGCAATCCGCCTTCGTTTGATTCCGTGAAGGACCGTCTCGCCCCGCTCGTCCAGCAGCGGCAGGTAAAGGATTAACTCGACGGCCTGCGCAAGGCCGCGACGATCCAGGGTCTGTAAGACGGGCGATCGCGAGTTGGGGCGCCCCCAGCCCCGGGCGCGCGCCGCTCGATTTACCGGATCGACAGGTACTTCGAGTAGTTGTGATTCATCGGAGAGAGGATCGCGCCTTCGATCCTCGGGCTGACAAGACGTCGGCTCACCGCGTAGTAAATGGGCGCCACCGCGTAGTCATCGAGCAGCCGCTTCTCCGCGCCCGCGAGTAGCACGAGCCGACGTGCGCCATCAGGCTCGGCGCTCGCCTCCGCCATCAGCCGGTCGAATGCCGCATCCGCAAGGTGCGCATCGTTCTGCGGGTTCGCGCTCGTGAAGATGCCGAGAAAGTTGCCAGGATCGGGGTAGTCCGCGTTCCAGCCATGCGATAGCACATCCCAGGAGGCGTGTTGCTCGCGCGCTGCGAGGAACGCGCGGTATTCGAGGAACGTAGGCTCCACCTCGACCCCGAGCGCGTCGCGCCACATCGCCCCGACCGCGAGAGCGACCTTGCGGAGCGTGTCGTCCTCGGGACAAAGGAGGCGTAGACGCAACGTGTGCGTCGCGGAAAAGCCCGCCTGCCGGATGAGCGACCGCGCGCGCTCGAGCCGCGCCGGTTGCGAATCCGTCCGCCAGGGGAACGGCGCCCCTTCGTAGCCGGCGATCCCGGGAGGCACAAACCGGTACGCGGGCTCCTGACCGCCGTGGAGCACCGCGCTGACGAGACGCTCGCGATCGATCGCGAGCGTCAGCGCCTCGCGAAGGCCCGCCGACCGGGCAAGCGGGCCGTCACTGAGATTGAAGGCGTAGTAAACGACTGCGAGTTGGGAGCGCAGCTGCAACTCGGTCGGCCGCTCTTTTCGTAGGGAGTCGAGTTGCTGGGAAGGAACGAAGCTCGTGAGGTCGACCTGCCCCGCGCGATAGCGCGTGAGCTCGGCGTTCGAATCGGAAAGCGCGACGTATTCAACGCGCGGGATCGACACATTCTTGGCGTCCCAATAGAACGGGTTTTTCGACAGCACGAGCGCCGAGCCCGGCGTCCAATCGACATACTGGTACGCTCCGTTCGAGACGAGCGACCGGCCGGCGGCCGCCGCCTGCCCGCCTGAGCTGACGTGCGCCGGGTAAGCCACTGAATTGCTTAGGATCGCCGGGAAATACGGCGCCGGCGCGCGCAGATCGATCTCGACGGTTGCATCGTCGAGCGCCCGGACCGCCAAAGTGCCCACCGGCAACTGGCCGCTCCCCACTTCCTCGGCACCTCGGATCACCGAGAGAAGGCTCGCGGAAGGTCCGCGAGTCGATGGATTGACTGCGCGTCGCAAGCCCCTCACGTAGTCGCCGGCGGTCAGCGGGTCGCCGTTGGACCAGTGCAGATCGGCCCGGAGGCGGAACCGATACACGAGCCCCGAGTCGCTGACGGTCCAGCTTTCGGCGGCACCTGGGACTGTCTCGCCAGCTGGCGACTCTGAAGTAAGTCCTTCAAATAGGTCGCGTAACACCTCGAATGAAAAGGTGTCTCCGGCCCGCTGTGGATCCAAAGTCGCGGGCTCGCCTCCGAGGCTGCGGTGAAGACTCGTCGCAGATGGATCGGTGCTTTGGGAGCAAGCCGCCAGAGCAAAAAGGCTGGCAAGCACCACCGTGAACGCAGCATCGCGCAGACCAAAAATGCGCACCGTGCGGCTTGGATTTTCGAATGGTTGCTGCAGAGCAGCAAGTGCTTCCGGAAGTGTCATTTCAGCTTCCCTGGGCGCCCTCAGCGAAGCCCTCAGTTTTGGAGAATTTCAGCCAAATCAGCCCAGCGCGCGACGATGGCACAAAAGCGCAGATTAATGTTTAATTGGAATAAGTTATGAGCGCCACCTACAATGTCAAATCAAAGGTGCTGGGGGCATTTCGGCACCTCCTAGTTCCGCTGGTTCGGGTGCTGATTCGGAACGGCGTTGGGTTCCATGAATTTGCGACCGTCGTCAAAGAAGTTTACGCGAAAGTGTGCGTAAGGGATTTTTCGACCGTGGATGCATCTGCAGTTCCGCATTCGAGAGTCGCTGTCATCACTGGCATGACGCGTAGCGAAGTCGCGACCTTGCTGTCCGACGAAGGCGATTTGCGTCGTGCGATGGACACCGAAGCAAGTCGCGTAGCGAACCTCTTACAGGCTTGGCACACCGATCCAGATTTCGTCGGCCCTTACGGCGTGCCGCGTGATTTGTTTCTTACTCGCGATCCACTGGGACTCGAGACGTTTAATGAGCTGGTTCGGCGCTACTGCAGCGACGCAACGCCTGCGGTGATGCTCGACGAACTGGTCGCAATCGATGCATTGCTGATTCCGACCGATGGCGAGCCGCTTCGCGTAACCAAACGCACCTACATTCCCGAGTCTATGGCTCCCGACGCCGTAGAAGTTTTTGCTCGGAGTGTTCGCCGGTTCTCGGAAACGGCGGATCACAACCTGGAACACAACTCCGCTGAGGAGAGGCTCTTCGAGCGCTGGGTGTTTCCGGATGACGGCATCCGCGAGCGTGACTGGAGCGCGTTCCACGCACTGGTTTCAGAGCGCCTGCAGGATTTGGTCCG
>CAYNCY010000265.1:0-5477 GCA_964395195.1 uncultured Steroidobacteraceae bacterium | reverse complement strand
GGTCTCGACAGGCGCAACCGGGAAGCACGAGTCGCAGAAACCTCCGTGGCCGTAGCCGTCGTCGCAGCTGACGAGCAGGAATGCGGCGGCGATGCCGGCACCGAGGAGCGCGGTCGTGCGCAGGCGCGCAAGGGACCGGCTCGAGCGAATGGCCGGCGCCGTGGAAGGCGTTGAGTACGACATGATTTCCTCCTGGCAAGTCATCGAACCGGACGGACCCTGCGGCTTGCTTGGCCGCGGCAGCACCCGATGAACCCAAGTGTGTCGGCTGCCGCCGCACGCTGCGGCGCACTGCCTAACACTTTTGGCTCGAGAGTGCGGGCAGCAGTTTCTCTCGAGTAAACGATCGGGCAATCGCTGGTAACGGGGCTCGGCGCGTCCCGTTGACACGACCTCCCGCTCCGCTCGTCGTGGCACTGCGACGAAACGCGGCCGGCGGCGTAGCGCTTTGATTGTACTATCAATACTGCTGGCGCTTGCCTGACTAAAACAGCCGCGTCACGCGGTGCGCGCGAGACTGAAACTGTCGGAGAACGGCGACAGATCTCGACTTCGTCAGGCATCCTTGACGCGCCACTCGAACAGGCGCTCCGGGAGATTTGAGAATGCGGGCTTCTTCATCACGCCACTCTTGGCCGGTCACGTGCACGCTCGTTCTCGTGGGAGTGCTCTCCTGCGCATCGACCCCTGCCGCGCCGGCGACGCCGGACAGTGCGTTCGCTCGCTACGTCGATTCCTTCCTCGACCGCTTCGGCCAGTTCCATCCATCCATCTCGGCCGGCAACGGACTGCACGCGCACGATGGTGCGCTCGAGGACTTGTCGGCGGCTTCGGTCGCGGCCGAGCTTCGCTGGCTGCGCGGAAGTCGCGCGGCACTCGAGGCGATGGATCCGTCGGCTCTCACGGCGGACGAGCGCGTGGACCGCCGCATCCTCGAGGGCATCGTCGATGGCTGGATCCTCGACCTCGACGTCGTCCGTACCTGGACTCGCAACCCCATGATCTACGTCGCGGCCCTCTCGGACGGGTTGCACGATCTGATTACGATGGAGTCGGCACCGGACGAGGTCCGGATGCGCCACGCGCTCTCGAAGCTCAAGGCGCTACCGCGCCTGCTCGCCGCTGCGCGCGCCAACGTGAAGGCACCGCCGGCCGTGTTCGTCGAACGCGCGATTGCGATGCTGGGCGGCGCCGAGGACCTGCTCGGGCACGATCTCGAGCTCGCCTTCGCAAACTCGCGCGATGCGGCGCTGCGTAGCTCCCTCGCCAGAGCCGCCGTCGTTGCGCGGCAAGAGCTCGCGACCTACCGCCACGAACTCGAGACGCACGGGCTCGCCACGGCGACCGGCAGCTTTGTCGTCGGCACGGCAAACGTCGAGGCGCGCTACCGCGCCGAAGAACTGATCGACCTTCCCGCCGCCACGCTGCTCAAGATCGGTGAGCGCGAGCTCGCAGCAAAGCAGGCGGAATTCACGGCGACCGCAGCGCGGATTGACGCCGCGCGCGCGCCGCTCGAGGTCTGGCGCGTGGTTCAGGACGATCACCCGGCGCGCGGCCAGCTCGTACCAGCGGCCCGCGCCGTCGTCGCGGAGCTCTTCGCGTTCATCGATGCGCGGCACCTCGTCGCCCTGCCGCCCGAGGAACACATCATCGTCGCGCCGGCACCCGCGTACGACCTCGGGCTCGCCTCGATGCACTCCTCGCCACCGCTCGAGCCGCATCCCATCCAGAGCTACTACTACGTCACGGATGCCGATGCGAGCTGGTCGACCGAGCGCCAAAACGCGTGGCTCCGGACCTTCAACTACGCGACGCTCGCCGACATCAGTGCGCACGAGGTCGCACCCGGCCACTACGTACACAGCGTTTTCATGCGCAAGACGCCGGGCAAGATCCGCCGGATCTGGGTTGGCCTCAACCCGTTTCCGCAGCCGTCCTCCGGACAGGACGGCTGGGCGCACTATGCCGAGCAGATGGTCAGCGACGAGGGATTCAAGGCAGGGGAGCCTCGTTTCAGGCTCGCGCAGATCGCCGAGTCGCTGACCCGCATCTGCCGCCTGATCGCGGGCCTCAAGCTGCACAGTGGAGAGTGGACCGTCGACCAGGCGGCCGAGCTCTTCGAGCGGGAGGGGCACCTGACGCCCGTGGCCGCGCGTCGCGAGGCGGTTCGCGGCACTTATGACCCGACGTATGGCGGCTACTTTCTAGGCAAGCTCGCGGCGTTCAAGCTGCGCCGCGACTACGCGGCGCTCAAGGGCGACG
The DNA here is from genome assembly GCA_964395195.1 of uncultured Steroidobacteraceae bacterium. GTDB lineage: Bacteria > Pseudomonadota > Gammaproteobacteria > Steroidobacterales > Steroidobacteraceae > CAIKZZ01. The sequence continues at coordinate 3,215 of CAYNCY010000265.1, read as the reverse complement.
CGTTCAACCTGCGCGAGTTCCACGAGCGCGTGATGACCGATGGCATCGCGCCGTGGTGGGCGCATCGCCAGCTGCTCATGCCGGGCGACGCGGGCGCCGTCGTCGAGTAGCGCGGCTAGTCGACGACGACGCGCAGGAAGAGCATCGCGCCCCTGGGATCGCTTCCGTAGAGGAGCTCGAGCCCCCGCGGCACCGAGTTCAGGGAATAAAGGCCGCCCGCGCCAATGCGCGCGTGCGCGGCGACGCGGAAATACCGGACGACGCCCGCCGAGACCTTGCCGACCGTGTAGACCGGGCCGGGTTCGCCGGCGACGAGCACGAGCTCGTCGTTTTGTTCACGTTCGATGCGGCCGAACACGCTCCAGTTGGCGCTGAGCCTGACCGTGCTCTCGAGCGCGTAGGCATCGAGCGCGCCGTGCTCGCTGCTGCGCCGGCCCCAGGCCGCGGTCGTCGACCAGGATCCTGACCCTGCGAGCGGGACCGTGTAGATGACGCTCGCGGATTCCTTGTTCTGGTTCTCGGCGGGGAAGAGTTGCTCGGGGCTGACGACGTGGGCCCAGGAGATCTGCAGCGACAGCGCCCGGGTCGGATTCCACGAGAGGCGTACGGCATCGGAGTCGAGCGACCCCGTCTCGATGTTGTAGCGAAACTGATCCGGCTCGCGTCCACGAAAGCGCGACGCTTCGAGCTTCCACGTGTCGTGTACCCAGCCGAGCGTCACGACACCAAAGGTGATGTGCGTCGAGTCGAGCCAGTGGTGCGTGATCGGCGGCTCCGGGCTCTCGCTGATCGAAAGCCGGTGCATAAACGCGGGCGGCCCGAACGCGGGCTCCCCCGGTAGCCCACCGTAGATGAAGATGCCATCGATGTTCGAGAGCGCGTGCGCGTAACTCGCCGACAGCTCCATGAAGAGATCGTGCGGGTGCTGTCGGTCGACGAGGGGTGTTACGCCGTTCGCCGTTTCGCCGGAGGCGAGAAGGAGTGGCAGTCCCGATTTTCCCATCAGCGGGTCGGGGCTCAGCATCGCTCGGAGCCGCAGCGTGTCAGCGCCGGCAAGCGTCCGTTCGGCCGAGCCCATCAGCATGCCGGACACGAAGGTGTCCCGGTCGCCGCGCGGACCCTGCTGCCAGTCGTCGACGCCGTTCAGGAGCGCGTGCCCCATCAGCATCCAGTCGCCGGCCATCTCGTGGATGCCCGCGTGCTCCGAGTTGTCCGGTTGCCAGCTCGTCCCCGAGCTTTCACGCGTGAAGGGGTAGGCACCGAGTGCGCCATCCATGTCCGCGTGCGCGGCGGTCGCACCGAATGCGGCCAAAAGCAGGACTAGCCAACGCAGCGCCTTGGGAGCGGCGTGGGTCTCAGCGCGTATTCGGGGGCGACCGGGCATCGCGCCATGGTAACGGTCGCGGGCGGCGACGGCTAAGTGTGCCTCTGGGCCGCGAAACCCTTGCGCACCGGCGCGGTCCGGGCAGAATCTCCGGGGCGGGACGTGCAGCGAGGAAGCGGACATGGCAGACCTGGTCGAGGAAATCCAAGCCAACGGCTTTGCGATCGTGCGCGGCTTCCTGGCACCCGCCGACATCGCGGCGATCAGCGCCGAGGTCGATCGCATGTACCAGGAGGGGCTCAAGCATCACGCGACCTACCGCGATCACAACCTGCTCTTCGAGGTGCTCAACGATCCGAAGGCCCAGCGACGGGTCGTGCTGCAGGCGCACTGGACCGCGTGGATCAGCCCACTGCTTGAGCGCTACCGGCGGGATCCACGGTATTTCGACGTTCTCGCGCCCTTCCTCGGCGCCGACATCAAGCAGATGGCCCACCAGCTGCACTGGAAACCGCCGGGCGCCAAATACACGTTCTACCGCTTCCACCAGGATGCGCGCTTTCGCGAGGGGCCGGCCGCGGGATCCGAGCAGATGCGCGGCAGCATCACGACGGGACTCGCGATCGACCGGCAGACGGTCGCCAACGGCGCACTGCGGGTGATCCCGAAGAGCCACACGCGCGGCTACCTCGGCCTCTCGGACGACGGCCCGATCATGGTGGGCGAGACCCAGGACGCGGAACTCATCCGGGCGGGACTCGATCCGAAGTCGGTGGTGACCTGCGAGATGGAGCCCGGTGACCTGCTCCTCTGGACGCTCTACACCGTGCACGGCTCGAGCCCGAACGTCAGCCATTACGATCGCCGGTTCATGATCAACAGCTACGTGCGTGCGGGCGGCGATCGCGGCGAATGGACCTTCCGCGGCGGCGTCTCGACGCCGCTCGGCGCCGAGCCCGAAATCTGCAAGTACGAGCAGCTGCGCGAACGACCAGGGCCGTTCTACATCGAGGCCAACTGGACCGAGGAAGCCAAGGCCGCCGCGGCGGGCTGATCCCGCTCGCGTCCGCTAGCGCGCTGGGGCGTGGCCGGCGTTTCTCGCCGCCGCGGCGCGCATCTCCCGTTCGAGGCCGATGGCGCCCAGTAGGTAATGAAGTGCCGCCCACCCGTACACCGCGAGCGTGACCAGGATCCCCTGGCGCGTCGCGAGCGCGAGCGCATGGCTGCACGCCGCAGCTGCCGGCGCGGATGCGAGCGGCGGCGCCTGTCCGCCGGGGCAGGAAAGCGCGAAGCTCGCCGACCCGGCGTCTGGGTGGCTGAAAACGCCGAGGAGGGCCGCGGCCAGCGATCCCGATTCCGGGTGAGTGAAGCTGTACCCGGCAAAGAGGTCGCTCGCCCAGCCCGTGAACACGGGACCGCAACCAAGCGCGAGCACGTTGAGCAGCATGAAGAGGAGCGCGGTCGCGGTCGCGCGCTGGCGCGAGTCGACGACGTTCTGGACGACGCCGAACGTCGGCCCGAGGTAGGCATATTGGAAGAAGCCAGGGATCGAGAGCACGAGTGCCGTGCTCTGCCAGGTCGGCTGCTGGAAGGCCACCATGTAGATCGGCATCGCGATCGAGAGCCCGATCGCAGGCACGAGCGCGTACCAGCGCGGACTGCTGCGGCCGAGGTAGTCCGCGATGGCTCCCCCCGTCAGCGTGCCAAGCCCGACCGAGACCCCGCCGGCGAGCCCCGAGATAAGGCCAATCGTGCCGAGATCGAGTCCGAACTCGCGCCGAAAGTACGGCGGCACGAACGCCCACGAGCCGTACGAGGCGAACGAGGCGAGCACGACCCCCGCCACCATGTTCGCGATGGGCCAGCGCAGCAGCAACGCGCGTGCCACCGC
>CAYNCY010000264.1:0-5502 GCA_964395195.1 uncultured Steroidobacteraceae bacterium | reverse complement strand
GAAGCGTGACGGTCGGTGGCAGGCGATTGCCTGGCAGGCTACGAAGATCAGCGAGCCTGCGCCCTGAGCCAACCCCGGAGGGCAGACCCCGGGGTCGTCCCGGTCGGCCACCGGCACACATATATATGTGTCCGGCGGACGGGCCGGTGTCCCGCCCGGGAGGCTTTCGCAGATCAGGCCCCGAGCGAGCGGTAGAACACCGTCGTTGAACAGAGCCCGCCCCCGGGAAAGAGCGCAAATCCCGGGATCTCGCCGACGCGGGTCCATCCCATCCGGGCATAAAGCCGCTCGCCTTCCGCCCCGGTGACCGTGTCGAGCACGAGCAGCGTCCGGCCGCAGTCGCGGGCCGCATCCTCCGCGGCGAGGAGGAGCGCGGCGCCGACGCCAAGGCGCCGCGCGCGCCGATGCACGAGCATCTTGGAGACATCCGCGCGGTGCGGCTGATTCTCCGGGAGGTCGAGAACGAGGTGAACGGTTCCAACGATGCGGCCCGCACTCTCGGCGACGAGCAGCACCCGCTCGCCACGGGAAACTCCCTCCGCGACCCGTCTCCAGAACCCTTCGGCCTTCGCGCGGGTGAGGGGGAGCATGAAGCTCACGGACGCACCGCCCTCCACGCAGTCGATGAGGACCTCGGCCAGGGCACCGAGCTCGACTTCCGTAACGGTCTCAAGGCGCCGGACGGACAGGGGGCCCTCGGTCACTGGTGAGGTCATTGGCTTCGCTCCAGGGCTCTGCTCTCGGTCCCCGTCATTCTACCCATCGCGATTGCGCCGCCGGCGGTGAGCTCGGGCGCGCCTCGGTCAGGACGTGCGCCCGATCTCGGCGAGGAAGAGATCGCCGTACGCATCGAGCTTCTTCTGCCCCACACCGTGGACGTCGAGGAACTCGAGGCGATCTCGCGGCCGGCGCTCCGCCATGTCCTGCAGGGTTTTGTCGCTGAACACCACGTACGCCGGTACCCCGCGCGCGTCGGCGAGGCGCTTGCGCAGCGCCTTCAGTCGCTCGACCAGACCGAGCGGCGCGAGTGTCTCGTCGGCCATGCCGGCGACGTCGTCGAGCACGACGCTCGTCTCACGCGGAGCCTCGGTTGTGCGGCCGCGGCTGTCGTCGTGCCTGACACTCCGCGGTCCGCGCTCGGGCATTCGCTCGACCGCCGGCGACCGGCCCTGGGCCTGCGATTGGCACGCGCCGCACGACTTGCCGCAGTCCTCGATCTCCTCCGAGAAGTGCGCGGCGAGCCGACGCCAGAGGCAACCGGGATGGTCGGCAACATCGAACATGCGCCGTACGGCGCGGCGCTGCTGCTCGATGACCTCCGTGTCCGCCGCATCGGCGTTTTCGAGCAGCCGGTCGAGCGACAGGACGTCCGCCCAGGAATAGAAGAGCACACAGTCCGCGAGCGCGCCGTCGCGGCCGGCGCGGCCAACCTCCTGGTAGTAACCCTCGACCGAGCGCGGCATGTCGCGGTGGATCACGAAGCGCACGTTCGACTTGTCGATGCCCATGCCGAAGGCGACGGTCGCGCAGACGACCTGCACGTCGTCGCGGCTGAAGTCGTCCTGCGTCTTCGCGCGCTGCTCGGCCGTCATGCCCGCGTGATACGCGGCGGCCCGGACGCCCTTGCGCGCCAGGAACTCGGCCGTCGACTCGGCCGCCTTGCGCGACAGGCAATAGACGATGCCCGACTGCCCGCGGCGGCCACGCACGAACCTCAGGATCATGTCGCGGACGCCTTCGCCCTGGCCCTTCCGTATCGCGAAGAGCCGCAGGTTCGGGCGGTAGAACGACCCGCGTACGAGCAGCGGATCCTCGAGCGCGAGCTGCCCGATGATGTCGGACTTGACGCGCGGGGTTGCGGTCGCGGTCAGCGCCAGCGTCGGCACCCCGCCGAAGCGCCGCTTGAGCCCGGCGAGGTTCCGGTAGGACGGGCGAAAATCGTGGCCCCATTCGCTGATGCAGTGCGCCTCGTCGACCGCAACGAGCTTGAGGTCGAGGTCCTCGAGGAGGTGGCCGACCGAGGCATCGATGCCCTCCGGCGCCGCGTACAGGAGTTCGAATTCCCCGGCGCGCAGCCGCGCGGCGCGACGCGCGCGCTCGCCGGAATCGAGGGACGAGTTCAGGTACGTCGCGCGGATGCCCACCTGCCCCATGGCATCGACCTGGTCCTTCATCAGCGCAATGAGCGGTGAGACGACGAGCGTCACGCCGCCGAGGAGCCGCGCCGGAATCTGGTAGGCGACCGACTTGCCGGCGCCGGTCGGCATGACGGCGAGACAATCGCGCCCGGCGACCACCGCCGCGATGATCTCCGCCTGGCCGGCGCGAAAGGTCGGGTAGCCGAAGACTTCGCGCAGCGTCGCGAGCGCGCGCGCGTTCGTCTCCTCGAGCGCGCCGCGTTTCGCCCGGTCGGCGGCATGCCGGAGCAGGGTCAGCGTCTCGCTGCCAAAGAGGAGGGGTGACTCGCGGTAGCAGGAACGGAGCGTCGCGAGGCGGGTCAGCACCGCATCGATCGGCAATTCTGCAAGGGCCTGGGCTTCGGCGAGGACGGAGTCGGTGGTAGGCAGGGTCGTTTCTGGCATTGCTCGTGGATCTGGGATGACGGAACGGAACGCACCGTCCCTGCGTCCCGCGAGCGGGTGCCCGCCTAGGGCGACCGACCGCCCAGCAATTCTGCCGCAATCTCGTACGAGCGCAACCGTGCGGCGTGATCGAATATCTGGGCGGTCAGCATCAATTCGTCCGCCTGCGTGCGCGCGAGGATCGCGCGCAGAGCCGCGTCGACCTCCGGTGGCGTGCCGATGGCCGAGCACGAGAGGACCTGGCCGAGGAGGGCGGTCTCGGCGGGCCCCAGTCGCTCGGCGAATCCCTCGATGGGCGGCGGCAGGGGCGCCGGATGGCCGCTGCGCAGGTTGATGAACGCCTGCTGCATCGACGTCGCCCGGTAGCGGGCCTCCGCCGTGGAGTCGGCGGCGAACACGTTGACGCCGAGCATGACGTAGGGCGTCGCCAGCTGGACCGACGGCCGGAACCGGGCACGGTAGATCGCGATCGCGTCCATGAGCTGCGCCGGGGCGAAGTGCGAGGCGAAGGCGTACGGCAGTCCCAGCATTGCCGCGAGCTGGGCCCCGTAGAGGCTCGAGCCCAGGATCCAGAGCGGTACGTTGAGTCCCGTCCCCGGAACCGCGCGTACGGCCTGCTGCGGCGTGGCCGAAAAGTAATCGGCCAGTTCCTGCACGTCGCGGGGGAACTCATCGACGTCGCCAGCGAGGTTGCGCCGCAGGGCGCGTGCCGTCAGTTGATCCGAGCCCGGCGCGCGGCCAAGACCGAGGTCTATGCGTCCGGGATAGAGCGATTCGAGCGTCCCGAACTGCTCGGCGATCACGAGCGGCGAGTGGTTCGGGAGCATCACACCACCCGCGCCGACGCGGATCGTTTTCGTGCCGCCGGCGACGTAGCCGATCAGCACCGCCGTCGCCGCGCTCGCGATGCCGGGCATGCCGTGGTGCTCAGCCAGCCAGTAGCGGCGATAGCCCCAGCGCTCCGCGTGCTGTGCGAGGTCGAGGGTGTTCCGAAAGCTGTGGGCCGCGTCGCTGCCCTGGTTGATCGGCGCGAGGTCGAGGACGGAATAGGGCGTCATGGCGGGGACCTTCGCGGGCCGAGGGCGTTCGCGAGCATACGCTTCAGCACCTTGCCCGATGCGTTTCGCGGCAGCGACTCGATCACCTCGAGTCGCTCGGGCAGCATGAAGCGCGGGATCTGCGCGGCCTTCAGGTCCTCGATAAGCTCCCCGAGCGTGAGTGCCTGTCCCGGGACGAGCGCCACGACCGCACAGATCCGTTCGCCGAGCTGCTCATCCGGGAAGCCGACCGCCGCCGCCTCGCGGACCTTCGGGTGGTTCTGGATCCCCGCCTCGAGCTCGCCGGTCGGAATCTTCACGCCGCCGCGATTGATGACGTCCTTGAGCCGGTCGACGTAGTGGAAGAAATCGCGTTCCGCTCCCTCCCCGGCGATCTCGAAGATCTCGCCGGAGCGGAAATAGCCGTCCGCGTCGAAGTCGCGGCGATCGAGCCGGCCCTCGGCCGTCCAGTATCCCGGAAAGAGTGCCGGACTCAGGAACAGGAGCTCGCCCGGAACGCCGGGCGAGTCGATCTCGGCTCCCGTCTCGAGATCGCGGAGTCGCGTGTCCATCGATGCCGCGATCCTCACGCCCCACTCGAGCCCGGCTGAGCCCGTGCGAGAGGCCGCAAAGCTGCGCGTGGCACTCGCCCGGAAGCGCGGGAAGTAGCGCGCGCGCCGCACGGGGTCGTTCGTGATGGAGGGCCCCGACAGCAGCGTGAGGCCCTCGGTCGAGCCAAACGCATTGACGATCTCGATGTTGTAGCGCTTCTTGAAGCCCTCGATCATCCACGCATCGAGCGGCGCCGATCCGCACAGGATGCTGCGGACGGAGCTGACGTCCCGGCCATCGAGCGTCCCGTGCTTGAGGAGCGCGTTCAGCATCGCCGGGGCGGCAACCGTGTGGTTGATGCCGTGCGCCTCGATCTGCTCAAGGTACACGTCCATGTCGAACGGATGGTGCAGGGCGATCATGCCCTGCGTCTCGAGCCACGGCATGATGACGCCGCTCATCCCGGCGGTGTGGACCATCTGCATGGGCGCCAGGATCCTCTCGCCGGGCTCAAGACCACCCGCATCGGTGCAGCAACCGCCGGTGGCGTGCCACGTGTTGTGGCTGCGCGGGACGCACTTCGGCTCGCCGGTCGTTCCTGACGTCCAGTGCATCGTCACGATCTCGTTCGCGTTGATCGAGACGCCCGCGAGGTGCTGGCGCAGCGCCTCCTCGTCGCCCTTCATTCCGGCGAGACCGTCGATGACCGTGACGCCGGGCTCGCTCTCCCGCCCAAGGCCAAGGACGACGATCGCCTCGTCATGCCGCTCCGCTGCGATGTCCAGGGCCACCCGCGCCGGACGGGTGGCCTTGAACGACACAAGGGTCAGGATCGCCTTCGGCCGCAGGTGGCCGACGATCCGCCTGACGTCGCGGGGGCCGTAGGCGAGCGCGACCGGTGAGATGATCGCGCCGAGTCGCGCGCACGCGAGGAAGGCAATCACCATCTCGACGATGTTGGGGAGCTGCACCAGGACGATGCTGTCCTTGCCGACGCCCACGCCGAGCAGCGTCGCGGCGAGCCGATCGACCGCGCGGTCGGCTTCGCGGAAGGTCAGGCGCTCGGGCTCGCCAAACGCGAACTCAGGCCGGTTCGGCGCATCGACGAGCGCGAGACGATCCGGGTGCAGTCGCACGCACGCCCGGAACATGTCATCGATCGTCGTCTCGCCCCACCAACCGGCACGGGTCCAGCGCTCGATCAGCTGCGGATCGTCCACGATCATGCGCGGCGGCGATCCAAGGGCGCTGGCAAGACCGCTCTGCGCCGCGACGCTAGGGGCGGGCGGTCATCGTATCGACGACCTGTTGCATGAGCGGCGTCGGCTGGC
>CAYNCY010000263.1:3013-5520 GCA_964395195.1 uncultured Steroidobacteraceae bacterium | reverse complement strand
TCGCCGCCTCGATCGGCTCGGGACTCTGGGGCATCGAGAACAAGATCGAGCCCGATGCGCCGATCGAGGGCAACGCCTACGACCGCGAGCACGCGCCGACGCGGCGGCTCCCGCAGACGTTGATGGAAGCGGCCGAGCGCCTGACGGCCTCCAAGGCCGCGCGCTCGCTCTTCGGGGACGAGTTCGTCGAGCACTACGCCGCCACCCGCCAGTGGGAAGAACGCGAGTTTCGCAAGGCGATCACCGACTGGGAACTCGCCCGCTACTTCGAAATCATCTGAGTCGACCGATGCCCGACACGTTGAAGACGATCAGCCCCGTTGACGGTAGCGTCTACGTCGAACGACCGCTTGAGTCCGCCGCCGGCATCGAACGCGCGCTCGTCGCGGCCCGGAGCGCGCAGCCAGCCTGGGGCTCGCTGCCGCTCGCGACGCGCTGCGAACTGCTCGGCAAGGCGGTCGATGCCTTTGTCGCCAAGGGCGCGGAGATCGCGAACGAGATCAGCTGGCAGATGGGCCGGCCCTCGCGACACGCGCCCGGCGAGATCCGCGGCTTCGAGGAGCGCGCGCGCTACATGCTCGGCATTGCCGGCACCGCGCTCGCGCCCGTCGACCCGGGCCCAAAGGCCGGCTTCACGCGCCTGATCAAGCGCGTGCCGCTCGGTGTCGTCGCGGTCATCGCGCCCTGGAATTTTCCCTACCTGACGGCAGTCAACGCGATCCTGCCCGCGCTCATCGCGGGCAACGCCGTCGTGCTCAAGCACTCGCACCAGACGCCGCTCTGTGCCGAGCGCTTCGCCGAGGCGTTCGCGGCCGCAGGGCTCCCGGCGGGCGTGTTCCAGTACCTCAATCTCTCGCATGCCGACACGGCGCGGCTGATGGCGGATGCGCGCATCGCGAGCGTCTCCTTCACGGGCTCGGTCGCGGGCGGCCACGCCGTCGTCGCGGCGACGGGCTCGGGATTCGCGACCGCGGGCCTCGAGCTCGGCGGCAAGGACCCCGCGTACGTGCGCGCCGACGCGAACCTCGCGCACGCAATCGAGACGCTGACGGACGGCGCATTCTTCAACGCCGGGCAGTCGTGCTGCGGGATCAAGCGGATCTACGTCGCGGCGCCGCGTTACGATGACTTCGTCGCGGGTGTCGTCGACCTCACGCGACAGTATCGCCTCGGCTCCCCGCTCGATCCCGAGACCACGCTCGGTCCCGTGGTGCGCACGCAAGCGGCCGACTTCGTGCGCGGCCAGGTCGAGGACGCCGTGCGCCGCGGCGCGCGCCAGCTGATCGACGTCGGCGCCTTCGCGGCCTCCAAGCCAGGCACGCCGTACCTCGCGCCGCAGGTGCTCACGGGCGTCGACCATTCGATGCCGATCATGATGCAGGAGACCTTCGGTCCCGCGGTCGGCATCATGAAGGTTGCCTCGGACGACGAGGCAATCAGGCTGATGAACGACAGCGAGTTCGGCCTGACCGCCGCGATCTTCTCGGCCGATGCGCAGCGCGCCGAGGCGCTCGGCGATCGTCTCGAGACGGGCACGGTGTTCCTCAACCGCTGCGACTACCTCGATCCCGCGCTCGCCTGGACAGGCGTCAAGAACTCGGGGCGCGGCTGCACGCTGTCGCGCGTCGGCTTCGAGCAGCTGACCCGGCCCAAGTCCTATCACTTCAGGTTGAACCCATGACGACGGTGCTGCGCGGCAACTGGAACTACCCGACCACGATCTGGGCGGGGCCCGGCCGCATCGCCGAACTGCCCGCGGCGTGCGCGCGCGCCGGCATCACTCGCCCGCTCATCGTGACCGACGAGGGGCTCGTCAATGCGCCCATGATCAGGAGTGCGCTCGCGGCTCTGCCCACATCGGCGCTCTTCGGCGCCGTGCGCGGTAACCCCGCGAGCAGCCACGTGCTCGCCGGCCTCGCCGCCTACCGTGCGGGCGGCCACGACGGCGTCGTCGCCTTCGGCGGGGGTTCCGCGCTCGATGCAGGCAAGGTCATTGCCTTCATGTCGGGACAGAAGCGACCGCTCTGGGACTTCGAGGACGTCGGCGACTGGTGGACGCGGGCAGATGCCGCGGGCATCGCACCGGTCGTTGCGGTGCCAACCACGGCCGGGACGGGCTCGGAGGTCGGCCGCGCGGGCGTGATCCTCAACGAGGAGACGCACCAGAAGAAGATCATCTTTCACCCGCTCATGATGCCGCGCATCGTGATCCTCGACGCCGAGCTCACCGTCGGCCTGCCGCGCCACGTCACGGCGGCGACCGGCATCGACGCCTTCGTGCACTGCTTCGAGGCGTACTGCGCGCCCGGATTCCATCCCTTCGCCGACGGCATCGCGCTCGAGGGGATGCGGCTCGTCAAGGACTACCTGCCACGCGCCTGCGCGAACGGGCACGACATCGAGGCGCGGGCACAGATGCTCGCGGCCGCCTCGATGGGCGCGACCGCGTTCCAGAAGGGCCTCGGCGGCGTGCACGCGATCGCGCACCCGGTGGGCTCCTGGTTCAA
>CAYNCY010000263.1:0-2913 GCA_964395195.1 uncultured Steroidobacteraceae bacterium | reverse complement strand
TCGGCCGGCGGGAATCCCATCCCCGTCGATGCCGCGGCGCTCGAGCGCATCTTCCGCGCGGCCGTGGGCGGCGAACTCGCAGCGGCGGGCCGCACCGCATGAGTCAGGCGCGCGTCCTCGTCATCGACGGCAACGTCGCGGCGATACGCGCGCGCCAGATGGCGGCGCTCGGCTACGACTCAGGGGTCGGCTACGTCAAGGTCCTCGCGGCACTCGAGCCCTCCCTGCGCTGCGACATCGTGTTGCCGGGCGATGCGGACGCCGTTTTTCCGGCGGGCGTGACGCTCGCCGACTACGACGGCGTCACGATGACGGGCTCCGCGCTCAACATCAACAACGGCGGCGATCCGGTCACGCGCCAGGTCGATCTCGCGAAGGCCGTCTTCGCGGCGGGCGTACCCTTTTTCGGCAGCTGCTGGGGCCTGCAGGTCGCGGTGACCGCGGCGGGTGGCGAGGTGCGCGCCAACCCGCGTGGCCGCGAGTTCGGCTTCGCGCGACGCATCACGCTGACCGGGGCGGGGCGCGCGCACCGCCTCTACGCCGGCAAGCCCGCCGTCTTCGAGGCACCTACCATCCACCGAGACGAGATTGCGAGGCTGCCGACCGGTGCGGTTGAGCTCGCGAGCAATGACATGGGCGTGCAGGGCGCGGCGTTCGAACACGGCCGTGGCACGTTTTGGGGCGTGCAGTACCACCCGGAGTACGACTACCTCGACATCGCCGCCGCGGCCGAGCGCTACGGCGCGACGCTGGTCGAGGAGGGCATGTTCGCCGACCTTGCGACGCTCGCGAGTTTTGCGGGTGAGCTCAAGTCGCTCAACGCGAACCCGCACGACGGCCCGCTCCTCTGGCGGCACGGCCTCGGCGCCGCGATGCGCGAGGCGAGCCTCCGACTCAGGGAGCTTCGCAACTGGCTGGACGCGCAGGTGCTGCCACGCGCGGCGCGGCATGCCTGAGGGCGCCCCGCAGCTCAAGCAGACACTGAGCGGGCTGCACCTCTGGGGCATCGCCGTCGGCCTCGTGATTTCGGGCGAGTACTTCGGCTGGAGCTACGGCTGGGCGCTCGCCGGCACTCTCGGGTTCCTGGTGACGACGGTGTTCATCGCGCTGATGTACACGACCTTCATCTTCAGCTACACCGAGCTCACCGCCGCCATACCGCACGCCGGCGGCCCGTTCGCCTACAGCTATCGCGCCTTCGGCCCGCTCGGCGGCTACGTCGCCGGCTATTCGACTCTGATCGAGTTCGTGTTCGCGCCGCCCGCGATCGCGCTCGCGATCGGCGCGTACCTGCATCTGCAGTTCCCCGGTCTCGAGGATCGCACCGCCGCGCTCGGCGCCTACATCGTCTTCATGTCGCTCAACATCGCCGGCGTCACCATCGCCGCGACTTTCGAGCTCGTGGTGACACTGCTCGCGATTGGCGAACTCCTGGTCTTCATGGGCGTCGTGTCGGGCGGCTTCTCCTGGGCGCGCTTCGCGACGGGCGGCTGGGCGGGAGCCGATCGGCTTTCGGTTGACGCGGTCCAGGGGATCTTCGCGGCCATCCCGTTTGCGATCTGGTTCTTCCTCGCAATCGAGGGCGCGGCGATGGCCGCCGAAGAGGCACGCGATCCCAGACGCACGATTCCGCGCGCCTACATCGGCGGCATCCTGACGCTCGTGGTACTGGCATTCGGCACGATGATCTTCGCGGGCGGCGCCGGCGACTGGAAAAGCCTCTCGAACATCAACGATCCGCTGCCGCAGGCAATGAAGGTCGTGGTGGGTGCCTCGAGCGGCTGGTTCCACTTCCTCGTCTGGATCGGCGTCCTCGGCCTGATCGCATCGTTCCACGGCATCATCATGGGGTATTCGCGGCAGATCTTCGCGCTCGCCCGCGCGGGCCTCCTGCCGCGGGCGCTCGCGCGCATCCACCCGCGCTGGCGCACGCCGCACTTCGCGATCCTGGCGGGTGGCGTCGTCGGTATCGCGGCAATCTACTCCGACAAGCTCGTGACCATTGGCGGCCAGTCGCTGACGGCGAGCATCGTGACGATGTCGGCGCTCGGCGCGATCGTGATGTACATCATGAGCATGCTGAGCGTGATGCGCCTGAGGCGCCGCGAGCCCGGCATGGAGCGTCCGTTCCGGACCCCCCTGTACCCGGCGTTCCCGCTGATCGCGCTCGTCATTGCGGTGCTGTCGCTGGTCGCGATTGTCTACTCGGCGCCCGCCGTCGCCGGCATCTTCCTGGTGGTCGGCGTGCTCGGTGCGCTTGCGCCGGGTAGCCGCCGCGGCCGGGAGGGCGCGGCGGCGAACGACCCGTTGCTGCGGGCGGCGGAGCCGGACCGATAGGGCATGACTACCGGTCGGAGTGGCGGTACGCTACCAGCGCTCGGCTCGGTGCCGCCGCACCGATCATCGATGGGGGGAGGATCCGATGAGACGTGTTTTTGCGTCGATTGTGGTGCTGGGTGCGCTCGTCAGTGCCGGCGCCCACGCCGATGACGCCAAGAGGCTCCGGATCATCAGCTGGGCGGACTACGTCCCCGCCGAGGTGATCGCCCTCTTCAAGGCCGAGACCGGCATCCAGGTCGAGGTCACGCTCTCGAACAACGAGGAGATGATCTCGAAACTCCGCGCGACCGGCGGCGCGGGCTTCGATCTCGCTCAGCCCTCGCAGGACCGCATCCTCGCCGCGCAGCGCGAGTTCGGAATCTACAAGCCCCTCGATCTCACGAAAGTGAAGATGGACCAGTTCGTGCCCTCGCTCCTCGAGACGGTGCGCAAGAACACGACGCTCGATGGCAAGGCCTACGGACTCCCCTACCTCTGGGGCACCGACGGCCTCGTGATCGATACGAAGCGCGCGAAGGCCGCCGACTACCTCGATCTGTGCAAGCCCGAACTCAAGGGGAAGACCGCCGTTCG
>CAYNCY010000262.1:0-5592 GCA_964395195.1 uncultured Steroidobacteraceae bacterium | reverse complement strand
TACGGCGAGATCCGCTCGTCCGACGGCTCGCGCCTCAGGTCCATCGTGACGATACCGGCTGGATCGCACGGCCGGCGGCCCGCGATTGCCTTTGCCCACTGGCTCTCCTGCGACTCGGTGGATTTCTCGGCGACCGCGAGCGACGGCTGGTCACTGATGATGAGGCGCCTCGTCACGGAGTCCGGCTGGATCGTGCAGCGCATCGACAAGTCCGGCGTCGGCGACAGCACCGGCACGCCGTGCGCCGACCTCGACTACCGCACCGAGCTCGCCCAGCACCGGGCCGCGCTGCGGGCTTTGATGGCGCGCCCGGACGTGGATCCAGCGCACGTCGTCGTCTTCGGCGCGAGCATGGGCTCGACGTACGCACCCCTCCTCGCGGCCGATCAACCGGTGGCGGGGGTCGTCGTGTGGGGCGGCGGGGCCACGACGTGGTTCGAACGGATGCTGCTCTTCGAGCGCCACGCACTCGAGCTCGGCGGCGCGGACCCATCGGGGTTGAGCGAGCAGGTGTCGGCGCGGGCCGCCTTTCTCGAGCGCTACCTGATCGGCGGCGAGTCACCGGCGGCAATCGCGCGTACCGACGCCGCGCTCGGCAAGGTCTGGTCGCAGCTGGTCGGGACGAGTGGAGAACTCCACTACGGGCGACCGATCGCGTTCCACCAGCAGGCGCAGCAGCAGAACTGGCCCGCGGCGTGGACCCGGGTGCGAGCGCCGGTGCTCGTGCTCTACGGCGAGTACGACTGGTTCGAGAGTCGCGACGCCGCCGCGCTAATCGCCGACCTCGTCAATCGTGCGCGCCCGGGAACGGCCGAGTTCGAGGTCATCCCCGCGACCAACCATCACTTCGAGCGCTACCCGACGCGCGAGGCGGCGTACCACGAAAAAGGGGGCACGGTGAACGCCGGACCCGCCGTCGAGCGGATCCTGGGCTGGCTGCACCGTCTCGTTCCGTAGTCGACGCCGCGTTCAGGGGTGCTTGCGGGCTTCGCCCGCCGCGCCACTCGACTCCGGCCGACCTTCCAATGTCTCAAGGGTCCGCTTCAGGTCCTCGAGCTTGCGCCCCGCCTCGCCGAGTCGTCCGGCCGCCGTCAGCGTCTGGTAGTCCGCCAGGTCCCGGGCCGCCGCCGCGATCAGCGCGTGCGTATCGCCGGCGGCAGGCGATGCCTGGTCAGCCGCCGTGGGCGCCGAGGGCGCCGAGGGCGCGGTTGCCGTCGCCGCGGCTGGCGCGGCACTCAGCATCGAGGGGGCCCCGGTAAAAAGCGCCTCCAGCGCCGTCTCGAACGTCGGCCCGTACGCGAGCTTGTCCTGCACCGCGAGCACGACGAGCCTGAGCTCGGGCATGGGGCTGCGCTCCGCCTGCAGGTAGATGGGCTCGGCGTAGAGAAGCGCGCGTCCCACCGGGATCACGATCAGGTTGCCGCGGTGCACGTGTGAGCCGTGCTGGCTCCACAGCGTCAGCTGCCCCGACAACTGCGCGTTCTGATCGATGCGGGCCTCGATCTGCTGCGGTCCGTCGATCAGCTTCGACTTCGGGAAGTCGTAGACAACCGCCTGGCCGTAGTGCGCGCCGTCGCTGCGCCCCGCGATCCAGCCGATCAGGTTGTTGCGGTTGGCCGGCGTGAACGGGAGGATGCCGATGAACTCGGCGGCCGACTCCCCCGGCAGCGTCATCAGCACGAAGTTGGGCTGCGCGACGCCGTCGCGCTGGTTCTGGGAGCCGGGCTCTGCGGCCACGCTCCAGAGATCCTCGCGGTTGTAGAAAACGTCCGGGTTCGTCATGTGATAGAGCCCGTAGAGCGCCGCCTGCACCTTGAGGAGGAGCTCGGGGTAGCGCACGTGGGCCCGAAGCCAGGCCGGCATCGTCGCCGCATCGACGAACAGCGTCGGAAACACCGCGCGATAGCCGGCGAGGACCGGGTCCTCGGGATCGAACACGTAGAACGTGGTCGCGCCGGTGTACGCATCGATGCGCACCTTGACGCTGTTCCGGATGTAGTTGAGCTCAGCCCCGTCGACCACGGCGCGGCGCGCGTACGGGTAGGTCTGCGCGGTCGTGAAGGCATCCATGAGCCAGTAGAGATGCCCGTCGTCGCCGACCACGATGTAGGGGTCCGCATCGATCGTCAGGAACGGCGCGAGTGCGCGCACGCGGTCGCGGACGTTCCGTCGCATCAGGAGCCGGCTCTGCGGCCCCACGTCATCGCTGAAGGGTAGCTTGCCGAGGTCGTCCCGCGCCCAGGCGATCAACGTCCGGCGGAAGGGTCCGCCGAGCGCGATGCCGCCCTCGCCTTCGTACGAGGTCAGGTTGTTCGAGTCGCCCTGCGGATAGTTGAACTCCTTCTGCCGGGTCTTCACGTACACGTCGGTGTCCGTGACCTCGCCGAAGTAGATCTCGGGCCGCTTGACCGTGAGCTGCGGCAGCGTCGTCTGGATCGGCATGTTGCTGAGCACGAGCGTCGGCAGGCCCTCGGCCGTGAAGCCGTTGACCGGGTTCATCGTGACGCCATAGCCGTGCGTGTAGATGAGCCGCTCGTTGATCCAGTTGCGGCTGCTCTCGGGAAGTTTCGTGACGTTGAGCTCGCGCGTCGCCAGCATCATCTGCCGCACGGTGCCATCGACGGTGTAGCGGTCGATGTCGATGTCGGGGAAGTCGTAGTAGGTGCGGATCTCCTGGATCTGCCGCAGGGTGTCCTGCAGCGCCCGCGAATCCCAGAGCCGGATGTTGTCGAGCGTCAGGCGGTTGTGCGCGGCATCGACCGCCTCGATGCCGGTTTCGGCGGGAAACGGCCGGGGCTCGATCCGATCGAGCGCGTAGGCGCGACGCGTGAATTCAATGTTGCTCCGGATGTAGGGCCGCTCGCGCACGAGTTCGTTGGGCTTGACGATGAAGCTGCTGACGTAGCCGCCGACCAGCAGGGTGAGCACGTGGCACACGATCGCAGGAGCGATCGCGATCAGCAGGCGACGCGGTTGCGGCGCTTGCGTCGCCCCGAACGCGATGGCGATCGCCGCGCCGACGAGCGCGACGCTGACGAGCAGCTTGCCCGCGAGCGTCACGTGGTCATTCGTATAATTGACGCCCGTGAACACCGTCCCGCTCTCGAAGAGCGTCTCGAACCGCCCGACGTAGTTCCGAAGCGCGAGCGCGAGCAGGAAGCCCGCGAAGGCGATCGAAATCCCGCGCCAGAGGCGCAGCCGCGATTCGTCCGCGCCGTTGCGCAGGACCCCGAGTCCGCCGGACGCAAGGGCGAAGAACGCAGCGACCATCCCGACGAGGATCGAGAGCGTCAGCAGCCAGCTCGAGACCAGCTGCAGCGCCGGTAACGTGAAGAGGTAGAAGCCGAGGGTGTGCCCGAACACCGGATCGACCGGCGCCGCGGCGGGCGGCGCGTGGAAGAAAAGCGCGAACACGGACCAGCGCCCCATCATGCTCGCGGCCGTCGCGTAGGCGATCAGCACGAACAGGCCGGTCGCCAGGCGCCGGACGACGGAGTCGATCGGCAGCACGACGCGCTGGCGGTTGATGAGGATCGCGAAGCCGTTCGAGCCGTCGAGTCGCGGCGGCCGGAAGAGCCGGAATGCGCCGTACAGCACGCCGAAGGTCACGAGGCCGAATGAGCCGAACGCCACGGCCTCGATGGACAGCGTCGTCCAGAACACCGCGCCGTAACCGAGTGAGCCGAACCACAGGGCATCGACGTAGTACGAAGCAAGGGTGCTTCCGCCGATGGCGAGCGCCACGAGCGCGACGACGACACCAATGACGAGGCGGCGCCGGTGGCGGTCGGCGCCGGTCGGTACAACGGGGGTCCGGAGGCGGTCAATCATGGCGGCGAAGTCTGTGGCGCGAGATCGGGTGGCGGGTCAGGTGACTCGGGCCAGCCCTCGGCGGAGGTGGGGCATTGTACGCGTCCCGGCCGTCGCTAGCCGATTCGCCGCCCGGTGCGGGCGTCGAAGGCGTGGATCGCCTCGCAATCGATCGCAAGCTCCAGCACCGCGCCGAATGCGGGGGCGCGACGCGCGCCGAGCCTCGCAACCAGAAGAATATCGCCGACGCGGGCGTGCACGATCACCTCGTGACCGACCGTCTCGATGATCTCGACCACCCCCGGCGCGCGCACCACGCGGACCCGCGCCGGATCCGGGTGATCGCCGACGTGTTCCGGCCGGATCCCGGCGAGAATCTCCTGGCCCGCATAGGCGCGCAGCGCCGGATTTGCGGGCGCGGCCAGGCGCAACCCCGGCGCCTCGAGCACGCTGCAGTCGGCGCTCACCGTCACGGGGACGATGTTCATGCGCGGGCTGCCCATGAAGGTCGCGACGAACACGTTCGCGGGCCGATCGTAGATCTCGAGCGGCGTGCCCACCTGCTGGAGGTTCGCCGCGACCGTCGGTGACAGCGGCGCAAACACGGCAATCCGCTGGCCGAGCGTCATGGCCTCGACCTGATCGTGCGTCACGTACACGGTCGTCGTCTGCAGGCGCTGCTGCAGTCGCGCGAGTTCCGCGCGCATCTGCACGCGCAGCTCGGCATCGAGGTTCGAGAGCGGCTCATCGAACAGGAACACCGAGGGCTTGCGGACGATCGCCCGACCGAGCGCGACGCGCTGGCGCTGCCCCCCGGAGAGCGCCTTCGGCTTGCGATCGAGGAGTTCGCCGAGACCGAGTGTCGCCGCGGCCTCGTCGACCCGCGCACGAATTTCCGCGGCGGGCATGCGCCGCGTCGTCAGCCCGAAGGCAATGTTGTCGTAGACGCTCATGTGCGGATAGAGCGCATAGTTCTGGAACACCATCGCGACGTCCCGGTCCTTGGGCTCGACGCCGATGACGCTGCGACCGCCGATGGCGAGCTCGCCCGCATCGACGTCCTCGAGTCCCGCAATGAGCCGCAACGCCGTCGACTTGCCGCACCCGGAAGGTCCGACCAGCACCATGAACTCACGGTCCGGGATGTCGAGGTCGAGAGCCGCGATGACCGGCGTCGTGCCGAAGCGCTTCGAGACGTGGCTGAACTTGATCTGTGCCATTCTTTCCGTGGGCTCCCGCCCCGCGACCGGCTCTACCCTATACCGTCGCGCCGCGACTGGCGATGGCCTGCGCGTAGAACCTCGCGCTGGCCTTGGGCGTGCGCTGCTGCGTCGCGTAGTCGACGTGCACGATGCCGAAGCGCTTCGAATAGCCCTGCGCCCATTCGAAGTTGTCGAGCAGCGACCAGACAAAATATCCGCGCACGTCGACCCCGGCGGCGATCGCGGCGCGCACCGCGCCGAGGTGCGAGCGCAGGTACGCGACGCGGGCAGGATCGTCGATGGCGCCGTGACAATCCGCGACCTGAACCGCGCCATGAACTGGGACCTGCCGGACGACGAGGCGGTGACCGTCGCGGGCCTGCTGATCCACGAGGCGCGGCGGATCCCGGAGGCCGGCCAGACGTTCAGCTTCCACCGCCACCGCTTTGGGGTGCTGGAGCGCAAGGTCAACCGCATCACCAAGCTGCAGATCTGTCCCGCCGAGCCGCGCGACGATGACTGAGCTCTACGTCGGGCGCCCGACGCAATTGAAGATCGCGCTTGATTGTACGCAGCAACG
>CAYNCY010000261.1:0-5614 GCA_964395195.1 uncultured Steroidobacteraceae bacterium | reverse complement strand
GCCGGTCCAGGCGGTCGTGCTGACGATCACCGACCGGCAGGCCGACTACGCCCGGCAGGTCGAACGCCGGCTGAAGGCCGCCGGGCTCCGGGTGGCGGCCGATTTGCGTAATGAGAAAATAACCTATAAAATTCGGGAACATAGCCTGCAAAAGCTTCCTTACCAGCTGATCGTCGGCGACAAGGAAATGCAGGCCGACTCGGTGGCCGTGCGTACCCGCAACGGCGAGGACCTCGGGGCAATGCCCGTCGAAGCCTTGCTGACGCGCCTTCGCGAGGAGGTCGCGGCGCGTCAATGACATTGGCGCAGCGCGGGGAACACGGTCTTATTTTGTTTTTCTGGAGATATAGCGATAGCCCAAGACAAAGCACCGCGGATCAATCTGGAGATCAACGCTCCCGAGATCCGCCTGGTAGGTGAGGAAGGCGAACAGCTCGGCATCGTCCCGTTGGCGGAAGCCATGGCGAAGGCCGAGGCCGCGGAACTCGATCTCGTCGAGATCGCCCCGACTGCGAAGCCCCCGGTCTGCCGGATCATGGATTACGGCAAGTTCAAGTACCGGGAAGCGAAGAAGCAGCACGAGGCCAAGCTCAAGCAGAAGCAGATCCAGGTCAAGGAAGTGAAGTTCCGCCCGGGTACCGATGAGAACGATTACCAGATCAAGCTGCGTAACATCATTCGGTTCCTGAGCGAGGGCGACAAGGCCAAGGTCACGCTTCGTTACCGCGGACGCGAGCTCGCGCACCAGGAAGTGGGGCGCCGCATGCTGGACCGGCTGGTTCTCGACCTCGCGCCGCACGCGATGATCGAGCAGAACCCGCTGATGGAAGGCAAGCAGCTCGTGATGATGTTCGCCGCGAAGAAGAAGTAGCTTCCGCGGACGATGGATTTGGGCGCCGGCCGGGTGACCGGCGGGCGTCCGAAAAACACATGCGCCATAAGGCGCATGCGACAAGTGACCGGGCGGCGATCGCGCAAGCGATCCCGGCCGGTACCGCCCCGAGCCTCGTGCGCCCAGCGGCGCGCGGGTGCGACAGGGTTAAAAAGCGCCGGCGGGAAACCGTCCGGCAGGAGACCGACGATGCCCAAGTTGAAAACCAACAGGGCCGCGGCGAAGCGTTTTCGCAAGACTGCGAAGGGCTTCAAGCGTGGCCAATCCCACAAGCGTCACATCCTGACGAAGAAACCATCGAAGCGTAAGCGTCAGCTGCGCTCCGGAAAGATGGTTCATGAAACCGACGTCAATCGGATCGCGCAGTTGCTGCCGAACCATTGATCGACGCTAACGTTTAGGAGAGTGACATGGCACGAGTAAAACGCGGCGTCGTTGCAGGACGCCGGCACAAGAAGGTCCTCGGCAAGGCCAAGGGCTATTACAACGCGCGGCGCAAGGTCTATCGCGTCGCGAAGCAGGCGGTCATCAAGGCCGGCCAGTACGCGTACAAGGGTCGCAAGATCAAGAAGCGCGACTACCGGTCGCTCTGGATCCAGCGCCTGAATGCCGCGGCACGCGCGCATGGCCTGAGCTACAGCCGCCTCATCGCGGGACTCAAGCTCGCCGGGCTTGGCATCGACCGCAAGGCCCTCGCCGACCTCGCTGTTCACGAGCCGGCCGCGTTTGCGGCGATCGTCGAGCAGATCAAGGCGGCGGAGCCGGCACCGGCGCCTGCCCCCAAGAAGACGGACGCGAAGAAGGCCAGCAAGGCGGCCTGACGCGGCGCGGACCGCGCCGGCCGGGCGGGGCAATCCCGACCGGTCGGCGCCTTCACAGGGGAGTCCACCCGTGGATCTCGACAGCCTCGTCGCGAGCGGTCTCACCGAGATCGCCGCCGCCCCGAATGCGGCGGCGCTCAACGACGTGCGCGTGCGCCTGTTGGGAAAGAAAGGCGCCGTCACGGAGCAGCTCCAGTCGCTTGGAAAGCTGAGCCCCACCGAGCGCCCGGCGGCGGGTGCGCGGATCAACGAGGCGAAGACGCGCCTTGGCGCGGCGATCGATGCACGCGCCCAGGTGCTCGAGCGTGCGGCGGTGGCCGCGGAGCTCGCGGCCGGCGCCATCGATGTAACGCTTCCGGGACGCGGGGAGGCGACGGGGGCACTGCACCCCGTGACACGCACGCGGCTTCGGATCGAGCGGATCTTCGAGCGCGCCGGCTTCGAGGTCATCGACGGCCCCGAGGTCGAGGACGACTTCCACAACTTCGAGGCGCTCAACATCCCCGCCAACCACCCGGCGCGGGCGATGCACGACACGTTCTACTTCGGTGACGGGCGCCTGCTGCGCACGCACACCTCCCCGGTGCAAGTGCGCGCGATGATGAGCCGGAAGCCCCCCTACCAGCTCATCTGTCCGGGCCGCGTCTACCGGCGCGACTCCGACCAGACACACACGCCGATGTTCCACCAGGTCGAGGGACTGGTCATCGACCGGAACATCGGCTTTGCGAACCTGAAGGCCGTGCTCCGGCGCTTCGTTTCCGAGTTCTTCGAGAAGCCCCTCGCGATCCGGCTTCGACCCTCGTACTTCCCGTTCACCGAGCCCTCGGCCGAAGTGGACTGCCAGTGCGCGTTCTGCGAAGGGAAGGGCTGCCGCGTCTGCAAGCAGACGGGCTGGCTCGAGGTCCTGGGTTGCGGCGTCGTGCACCCGAACGTGCTTCGCAACTGCGGCCTCGACCCGGAGGAATGGAGCGGCTATGCCTTCGGCATGGGCATCGAGCGCTTCTCGATGCTCCGCTACGACGTGAACGACCTTCGGCTGTACTTCGAGAACGACCTGCGCTTCCTCGCGCAGTTCGAGCGGGCCTGACGCCGTGAAGGTCAATCTCGACTGGCTGAGCGAATGGGTGGCCCTCAACCCCGACGTCACGGCGCTCGGCAACGAGCTCACGATGGCGGGCTTCGAGGTCGAGGGCCGCGCGGCCGCGGCGCCGCCCTTCACCGACGTCGTCGTCGGCGAAGTGCTCGAGTGCGGCCGTCACCCGGACGCCGAGCGCCTGAGCGTGTGCAAGGTCACGGACGGCTCCGAGACGTTCACGATCGTCTGTGGCGCGAGCAACGTGCGGGCGGGGCTCAAGACGCCGCTCGCGCGCGTCGGCGCGACGCTGCCGGGCGGGGTCACGATCAAGCGCGCCAAGCTGCGCGGCGTCGAGTCGGCAGGGATGCTGTGTTCGGCGCGCGAGCTTGGCCTTGGCGATGAGGCCGAGGGCATCCTCGAGCTTCCGGCCGGGCTCAAAGCGGGCACGGCGCTTCGCGAGGCGCTCGTCCTCGATGACACGATTTTCGAGATCAACCTGACCCCGAACCGCGGCGATGCGCTCTCCGTTCTCGGGCTCGCGCGCGAGCTCGCCGTGATCGGGCGTACGCCGCTCAAGTCCCGCCCCGTGGCAGCGCTGCCGGCGCGCAACGCCGAACAGATTCCGGTGAAGCTGCTCGCGCCCGCGGCGGGCGCGAAGTTCGTGGGCCGCGTGATCCGGGGCCTCGGGGCCGGCGCCTCGACGCCGCTCTACATGCGCGAGCGCTTGCGGCGCGCAGGGCTGCGCAGCCTCGGTCCCCTCATCGACGTCACCAACTACGTGATGCTCGAGCTCGGCCAGCCGATGCACGCCTACGACAGGCGCCGGCTCGAGGGCACGGTCGAGGTGCGCCTCGCACGGGCAGGGGAGACACTGACGCTCCTCGAGGGCACGACGATTGCGCTCCACCCGGACATGCTGGTCATCGCCGACGCCAGGGGCCCGATCGGGCTCGCCGGCATCATGGGCGGCGAGCGCAGCGCCATTGCGCCCGACACGACCGACGTCTTCCTCGAGTCCGCCTGGTTCCACCCCGATGCGATCGCGGGGCGCGGACGCAGGCTCGACGTGATCACCGACGCCTCGCAGCGTTTCGAGCGCGGCGTCGACCCCGCGGGCCAGGAGCGGGCGATCGAGCGCGCGACGCAACTCCTCATCGAGATTGCGGGCGGGGAGGCGGGTCCCACGGTCGTGACCGTTTCCACGGAGCACCTGCCGGTCCGCGCGCCCATTGCCCTGCGCAAGTCCTACCTCGGGCGACTCATCGGCATCGAGGTACCGGGCGAGCGCGTGCCGGAGATCCTGACGGCGCTCGGCATGCCGGTCACCGCGACCGCCGCGGGCTGGACCGTGACGCCGCCGTCCTGGCGCTTCGACCTCGCGCAGGAAGCGGACCTCGTCGAGGAAGTCGCGCGGATCTACGGCTACAACTCGATCCCGGAGATCGACGCGAAAATCTCGCAGCAGCCGGGCTCGGTGCCGGAAGGCCGCATCGAGGCCGCGCGCCTGGCGGAACGCCTGGTCGATCGCGGCTACTTCGAGGCGATCAACTACACCTTCGTCGACCCGGTGCTCGAGCGGAAGCTCTTCCCGGACACGCCTGCGCTCGCGCTTGCGAATCCCATCTCGGCGGAACTCGCCGAAATGCGGGTGTCGCTGTGGCCCGGGCTCCTCGCCTCGCTCGGCGCGAATGCGCGGCGGCAGCAGGGGCGGGTGCGACTCTTCGAGATTGGCGCGAAGTTTGTTCTACAAGACACTGTTCTTAAAGAGATTAATACGCTCGCTGGCGTCGTTTGGGGCGATGCGCTCCCGGAACAGTGGGGGTCGAAGCGTCGGGGCGGCGATTACTACGACGCGAAATCGGACCTCGAGGCCGTGCTCGCCGCGAGTGCGCCGCTCTCGGAATTTTCCTTCAGGGCCGAGACGCAGGGATGTCTGCATCCCGGCCGAAGTGCGCGGATCTACCGCGAAAACGCGGCCTGCGGCTGGCTCGGCGAGTTGCACCCGGAAATCGCGCGGAGCCTTAATTTGCAGCCTCCGCCGTACCTGTTCGAGATCGAATTAAACATAACATCGCCCTCCGCGGTGCCTCGCGCGGTGGAGCAGTCGCGCGTCCCGGTCGTCCGGCGCGACCTCGCGGTGGTCGTAAATGAGTCCGTCACTTTCAGCCAGTTACGCGAATCTGTTACTGTCGCCGCGTCGAGCCTGATGCGCGAACTCAAAGTTTTCGACGTGTACCGGGGTCAGGGGATAGATTCTGGTAGAAAAAGCGTTGCTTTAGGCTTGATTTTGCAAGATAAATCTAAGACGCTCACGGATGCGGATGTCGACGCTGTAATGACGGCGGTCCGCGACCGACTGCACCGGGATCTGGACGCGACAATCCGCGACTGAGCACGAGTCTAAGAACGCATGGCACTCACGAAGGCGGAAATGGCGGAGGCACTGTTCGATCAGCTGGGCCTCAACAAGCGCGAGGCCCGCGAGCTGGTCGACCTCTTCTTCGAGGAAGTGCGCGCCGCGTTGTCGCAGGGCGAGCAGGTGAAGCTTTCGGGCTTCGGCAACTTCGACCTGCGCGACAAGAACCAGCGGCCCGGCCGCAATCCAAAGACGGGCGAGGAGATTCCGATCAGTGCGCGGCGCGTCGTGACGTTCCGCCCGGGTCAGAAGCTCAAGGCGCGTGTTGAAGCCTATGCTGGAACCAAGCAATAACGCCGAGCTGCCGGCGATACCCGGCAAACGGTATTTCACGATCGGCGAGGTCAGCGACCTCTGCGGCGTGAAGCCCCACGTGCTGCGCTACTGGGAGCAGGAGTTCCCGCAGC
>CAYNCY010000260.1:0-5638 GCA_964395195.1 uncultured Steroidobacteraceae bacterium | reverse complement strand
TCGCGCTCGTCGCCGCGGCCACGACCTCGGGCGCCTCCAGCCGCGCGGCGGCGACGACGCGGCACACCTCGGTGAGGTACGCAGGTTCGTTCCGGCGCGAGGCGGGCTTCGGTCGCAGCGTCCGCGGCAGGAGGTACGGTCCGTCCGTCTCGAGCATCAGTCGCTCGAGCGGCACGCGCCTGACGACGTCCTCGAGGTGCTTGCCGCGGCGCTCGTCGCAGATCCAGCCGGTGATGCCGAGGTAGAGCCCGAGCGCGAGGTACTCCTCGGCCTCCGCGACCGTGCCGGTGAAGCAGTGCGCGACCGCCCGCGGCCGGCCGGAACCCACGTCCTGCAGCATGTCGAGGAAATCCGCGTGCGCGTCGCGCTGGTGGAGGAAGAGGGGCTTGCCGGTGCGCTTGGCGAGCGCGAGCTGCAGCTCGAAGGCCTGGCGCTGCGCCGGGCGCGGCGACAGGTCGCGGAAGTAGTCGAGCCCGCACTCACCGACCGCGACCGCCTCGGGCGCGGCAAGGAGCGCCTCGAGCGGCGCGACGTTATCGGGCGTCAGTTCCGTCGCGTGGTGCGGGTGCACCCCGACGGTCGCCGACAGGAATCCGGGCTCGCCGCGGGCCAGCTCGAGCGCCGCCGTCGAGGCCGCAAGTGAGCTGCCCGTCACAATCAGCCGCACGAGCCCCGCGGCCCGCGCGCGCTCGAGGACGACCGCGCGGTCCGGGTCGTAGCTGTCGTGCGTGAGGTTGATTCCAATATCGACGAGCGGCGCGGGAGCGGTCATCACCCTATGGTACCGTCCGGCGCACCCTTTTTTTTGGCGGGCCATTGGCCCGGCGTCACCGGATGACGAACCTCGCGCCACCCGACTGCTCCCGGCGCCGCCCTCGCGGCGCCCTCGTCGCGTGGACGGGCGCCTGGCTCCTCGCCATCGCGCCACCCGCGTTCGCCGCCCAGCCCGATGAGCTGGCGGACGTGACCGCCAAGGCCGAGTACGGCTACTTCACCGAGGACCGTCCGGCGCTCGATCACCTGATCAGCGCGATCAAGGGCTATCGCGACTCGGCCGACCCCATCGAGCTCTACGCCTTCGCGCACGCCGAATTTCGGCGCCTGCAGCTCGCCGCGCTCGCGCACCAGCTCAAGGATGCCGAGAGCGCGGGCAGCGCCTGCCTCGCCGCGCTCGACAAGCGAAGTGGTCTCGTGCCGCACGACGCCGAGGGCCCGGCGCTCGCCGCGATCTGCGCGGGGTACCTCGCGGAACTCGGCGGTCTCAAGCGCCTCACCGACGGCCATCGCCGCGACTCGAACCTCGAGGCCGCGCGCGCGATCGCGCCCAACAACCCGCGCGTGCTCCTCGCGATCGGCGTGCTGGGACGCTTCTCGACCGACGGTGGCGCCGCGCAGCGCGCGGCGTCTGGCGCGGCGCTCGCGCGCGCCGCGGCGCTCTTCGACACCGTGAGCGAGACCCAACCCGGCGCGCCGACCTGGGGCGGTGCCGAAGCCTGGCTCTTCGTCGGCCGCGGCCTCGAGGAAGACGGCAACCTCGTCGGCGCCCGCAACGCCTACGAGCGCGCGCTGCTGATGGCTCCGGACTTCGCGGCCGCGCGCCGGCACCTCAAGCGCCTGTCCGCGCCGCGCTGAGGGCGCAGCGCGCGGGATGCCCGTCCCGCGCCTGATATCATCGGCACCCGTGACCGGGTCGCCCTTCCCGCATCTCCTCGAACCGCTGGACCTCGGCTGGGTGCGCCTGCGCAACCGCGCCCTCATGGGCTCGATGCACACCGGCCTCGAGGATCGCGAGGCGGACTACCCGCGGCTCGCCGCCTATTTCGCCGCGCGCGCGAAGGGCGGCGCCGGGCTCATCGTCACCGGCGGCATCGCACCCAACGTCGTCGGCTGGCTCGGCCCCTTCGCGGGGAAACTCTCGTCCTCGCGCGAGCTCCCGCGCCACCGCCTGCTCACCGAGGCCGTGCACGCCGAGGGCGGTCACATCTGCCTGCAGATCCTGCACGCGGGCCGCTACGCGCACCATCCGCTCCTCGTGGCACCGTCCGCCGTCAAGGCACCGATCACCCGTTTCCGTCCGCGTGCGCTCTCGGGCCGCGGCGTCGAGCGCCAGATCGATGCGTTCGTGCGCGCGGCGACCCTCGCCCGGACCGCCGGCTACGACGGCGTCGAGGTCATGGGCTCCGAGGGCTACCTGATCAACCAGTTCCTGGTCACGCGCACGAACCGGCGCACCGACGAGTGGGGCGGCAGCTACGCGAACCGCATGCGCTTCCCGGTCGAGATCGTGAAGCGCACCCGCGCCGCCGTCGGGCGCGACTTCATCGTGATCTACCGCCTGTCGATGCTCGACCTCGTCGACGGTGGCAGCACCTGGGCCGAGGTCGTCGAACTCGCGCAGGCCATCGAGGCGGCGGGCGCGACGCTCATCAATACCGGCATCGGCTGGCACGAGGCGCGGATCCCGACCATCGCGACGATGGTGCCGCGCGCGGCCTTCGCGTGGGTCACCGAGAAGCTAAGGCCGAGCGTCGGCATTCCGCTCATCGCCACCAACCGCATCAACGACCCCGCGGTCGCAGAGCGCGTGCTCGCGCGCGGCGGCGCCGCGATGGTGTCCATGGCACGGCCGTTTCTCGCCGATGCCGATTTCGTCAACAAGGCGGCGGCCGGCCGGGCGGATGAGATCAACGTCTGCATCGCCTGCAACCAGGCCTGCCTCGACCAGATCTTCGAGCGCGAGACCGCGAGCTGCCTCGTGAACCCGCGCGCCGCGCGCGAGACCGAACTCATCTACCGGCCCGCCGAGAAGCGCCGGCGCATCGCCGTGGTGGGCGCCGGGCCCGCGGGGCTTGCGTGCGCGACCGTGCTCGCCGAGCGTGGCCACGCCGTCACGCTCTTCGAGCGGGGGCCCGGGATCGGCGGCCAGTTCAACATGGCGAAGCGGGTGCCCGGCAAGGAAGAGTTCCACGCGACGCTCAACTACTTCGCGCGCCGGCTCGACGTGCTCGGCGTCGACCTTCGGCTCGAGACCGAGGCGACCGCTCCGCTCCTCGCCGGTTCCTTCGAGGAGGTCGTGCTCGCGACGGGCGTGAGTCCGAGGCGACCGCCGATCCCGGGACTCGATCACCCGAAGGTCGTCTCGTACGTCGACGTGCTGCTGCGCGATGCGCCCGTGGGCCGCACGGTCGCCATCATCGGCGCGGGCGGGATCGGCTTTGACGTCGCGGAGTTCCTGACGCGCGCGCCGGGCGTCCCGGCGAGCCTCGACCCCGCGGTGTTTGCCGCCGAGTGGGGCATCGACACGACGTTCCAGAACCCCGGCGGACTCCTGCCGGCCGGCGCACCGCCCCACACCGGCGGTGCCCGCGAGGTGTGGCTCCTGCAGCGCAAGGCGACCAAGCTCGGCGAGGGCCTCGGCAAGACCACCGGCTGGGTCCACCGGCTCGACCTCAAGAAGCGCGGCGTGCGGATGGTCGCGGGCGCGAGCTACGAGCGCATCGACGATGCGGGCCTGCACGTGACCATCGCCGGCAAGCCCTCGGTCATCGCCGCCGACACCGTGATCCTGTGTGCGGGCCAGGAACCGCTCCGGGCGCTGGCGACGCCACTCGCGGCCCTCGACGTGCCGACGCACCTGATCGGCGGCGCCGACGTCGCCGCCGAGCTCGACGCGAAGCGCGCGATCCGCCAGGGCTCCGAACTCGCGGCGCGGCTCTGAGCCGGTGAGCTCGAGTCCCCAGCTGCCGCTCCTCGAGTCACCGGACGCGCCAGCGGAGTTCCGGGTGCGGGTCAGCGACCGGACGCGGCGCCTGACCGTGCGCGTCTATCCGGGCGGGCGGGTCGAGATCACGGTGCCGCCCCGCACGCGACCGGGCACCGTCGAGCACTTCGTGCGCGCGCACCGCGAGTGGATCGACGCGAAGGTCCTCGAGTTCGCGAGCCTGAGGCGCAGGCGCGATCCCACCCTCCCGACCGAGGTCAGGATGAGCGCGGTCGGCCAGTCGTGGGGCATTCGCTACCTCGAGCGCGCGCGGCCCGGCTGGAAGGTCGTCGCCGACGGCGCCGTCGAGGTGTACGGCGCGCTCGCGACGCCCGAGAAGCTTCGCGTGAGCCTGAGGGCCTGGCTCACCGAGACCGCGCGCAAAGCACTGGAGCCCCGGATCTTCGCGCTCGCCGCCGAGCGGGGCTTCACGATCGAGCGCGTGCAGATGCGCCGCCAGCACACGCGCTGGGGCAGCTGCTCGCGCGGCGGCACCGTCAGCCTCAACGTCTGCCTCGTGTTCCAGTCACCCGCCGTCGTCCGCTACCTCATGCTCCACGAGCTCTGCCACACGCGGCACATGAACCACTCGGACCGCTTCTGGGCGCTGGTCGAGTCGGAGGAACCCAACTACCGCGCACTCGATGCCGAGCTCACGAGCGGCTGGCAGTTCGTGCCCGACTGGGTGTACGGCTAGGCCTGACGGTTCGCGGGCAGCAGGTCGAGCACGGTCTCGGACGGCCGGCAGAGCCGCGCATCTGACGGCGTCACGACGATCGGCCGGTTCATCACGCTCGGCTCGCGGCACATCGTCTCGATGAGCTCGGCATCCGTGAAGCGATCCTCGGCGAGGCCGAGCTCCGTGTAGCGCGGCGTGTTCTTCTCCCGGAGGAGCGCGCGCGGCCGCATGCCCATGCGCCCGAGTAGCGCCGCGAGCGTGGCGGGATCGGGCGGGGACTTCAGGTATTCGATGATCGTGGGGTCGATACCCGCGGCGCGGATGAACGCGAGCACGTTCCGGGACGTTCCGCACCCGGGGTTGTGGTAGATCGTGATCGCGACGGGCGTATCGGTCATATCAATCCCACCGATCAGCGCCGCGGGCCGTGCGGCGGATGCCTGCCGCGCGGCTGCTCGCGCAGCCTCGCGGCCGTGCGCTTGCCAAGCACCGTGTGCAGGATCAGCGTCGGGACGGCGATCAGCCCGACGACCCAGTGCACGAGACTGATCCAGGGACGCGTGAGCTCGCTCCCGACGTAGTAGAGCCCGAAGCCCGTGAGCACGAGGAGCGAGAGGGCGCTCAGCACCGAGACCCCGCTCCGGTGATTGAGGCGGGCATGCCAGGCGCGGCGCGCGTGGATCGGGAGCACCGTGCCGACGATGACGAGGAAGGCCATCGCCGCACCGCCGTGAATCTCGAGCCACCAGGCCGCGCGCGGCGAGTGGCTCGCGCCGAACTCATCCGGCACCGCGAAGAGGTAGTGGTCGAGCAGCCAGAGGATGCCGGTCAGCGCGAGCAGCGCGCCGACGAGGAGCACCCAGCGCTCGTGACGAGGCGAGAGCTGGAAGTGCGTGCGCGGTCGGCGGAGCGGAGGATTCACGGCGGGGCTGCGTGCGCCTGGCCGCTCGCATCCCGGCGCCACGGGGCGACGTCGATCGCCTCCGACCAGCGCTGCCAGCGCCCCTCGGGCGAGCACAGGGCCGCCGAGGCGCCGAAGGCGCCGAGCACCGGGATCGCGGCGCTTCCCCGGACCGCGACAACCTTGGTGAGCGCATCGGCGATCGTGCAGCGGTTCGCCATCACGCTGATGCTGCCGAGGTAGCGGGCGGGGGCATCGGTCGCGGGCGCGATGATCGGGTGCACGGGGCCCGTGGTGC
>CAYNCY010000259.1:0-5652 GCA_964395195.1 uncultured Steroidobacteraceae bacterium | reverse complement strand
CGCGTGACGATGTCGAGAGGTGGCGCGGTCGCCTCAGCGCCGGGTGGCGATGCGGGCTGTGTCGCGGCCGCGCCCGCAAGCACGGGAAGCAGGGCGATGAGTAGCGCACTGGGGATCAGCGCGCGCATCGTGCGTCCCACTCGCCGCGGAGGATCGACATCAGCGTCCGGTCGACCCGCTCGCCGGTCGGCAGCACGTAGGCCTGGCGCAGAAGGCCGTCGTCCTGGAACCCCGCGGTGCGATAGACGTGGCGCGCCCGTTCGTTGTACGTGAACACATCGAGCCAGAGGCGCTCGGCCGTCGTCGTGCCGAATACCCAACCGATCACCTCGTTGAGGAACGGTCGACCGAAGCCATGGCCGGGGTTGCTGACCGCGATGCGCTTCAGCTTCGCGCCCGCGTGCCTGTCGTCGATCTGCTCCAGAATCGCAAAACCCGCGCGTTCGCCTGCGGCGTCCAGGCCGATCAGGTAGCGCACGTCGGCGCGGCCAAGCGCCTCGAGGTGCTGCTCGCGCGTCCACTGCGCGACCAGCACGTCGTAGCCCGGAAGGCGCTCGGTCGTCATCACGTACTCGAGGTCCGCGCGGCCCGCGAGCCGCACGAGCACCGGGCGCTCGCCATCGACCACCGTCAGATGCCCGCCTTGGCAAGCAAATCGGCCAGCTGGCGCAGCGCCGCCGCCACCGCCGGGTGGTCCGCCTCGAAGCGAACCGCGAGCTCCTCGACGTTGCCCGGATTCAAGTGCGCCCCGTCGACGCCGAGGCGCCGAAGCTCGGCCGCGACGGTCGCCGCCGCGACGCGCGCGTCCGGATCGAGCGACGACAGGCGACTGAGATCAGCGCCGAGCGCCCCGAGTCGTTGCGTGACAGTTGAGTCGGTCATCGATCCTCCATCCGGCGGTCGCCGGTGCAGCCCGTATCGTACGCGTTGCAGATGGCGCTGGCCCGCAGGCCCGGTATCTAGAGCGTCGCGAACTTCCGCGCAGACGCGCTCCAGGGCGGCGCCTCCCGCAGCGCCGCGAGCAGGCCCTCCGGCCGCTCCACGACCTGCCACATCGCGCGATGGCGCGCGTCCATGAAGCGCTCTTTGACCGCCGCATCGAGGAGCGAGAAGAGCGGCGCGAAATAGTTGCGCGTGTTCACGATCACGATGGGGCCCAGGAAGATGCCGAGCCGCTTCAGCGTGATCGCCTCGAGGAGTTCCTCGAAGGTGCCGAAGCCGCCCGGCAGCGCGACGACGGCACTGCTCTGCGCCAGCATCCGGTGCTTGCGGGTTCGCATGTCCTCGACGATCTCGAGTTCAGTGAGGCCGGCGTGCGAGACCTCGAGATCCTTGAGGAACTGCGGCATCACGCCGATCACGCGGCCGCCCGCCGCGAGCGCGCCGTCCGCGAGCGCACCCATCGAACCGATACGGCTGCCGCCGTAGACGACGGTCCGCCCGGCGCGCGCGAGGATCTCGCCGACGCGCCCCGCCTCGCGGTGGTACTGCGCATCGCAGCTGCTGCTCGAGGCGCAGTACACGCACACCGCCTCAGATTGCCGCTCGGTCATTGCGATCTCCGGAGTCCGGTCGGTGGGTCATTCTAGCCAATTGCCCTCGCCTGCCCATGCGGCCGGCGGTGCATACTGGCGCATGGCCGCGAACGCCACCCTCCGCTACGCGCTCCTGCCGCTCACGGGACCGCCGCTCCTGCTGCTTGTCGTCGCGAGCCTGCTCGGCGCCCTCGCGGCAGCCGCCGGCTTCATGGGCTACCCGCTCCTCGCCATCATCGGGGCGTGGGTCGGGAGCTACACCTACCTCCTCGTCGACTACACCGCCCGCGGACTCCCGCCGCCGGTGCTCTCGATCGAGATGACGGCGCCGTGGCACGAGCCCGGGCCGCTCCTGCAGGTCTGCATCTTTGCGGGGGCCGCTGCGACCGCCGCGTGGCTGCGCGCTGAAGGCAATGAATTCGGGGCGATAGCGCTGACCGTCGCCACCCTCGTGCTGGGGCCCGCTTCGATCGCGGTCATGGCCGTCGAGCGACACGTGCTTCGCGCGATCTGGCCGCCCGCGCTCCTCAAGATCGTGCACGGCATTGGCGCGCGTTATGCACTCCTGCTCGCGATGGCGCTCCTCTGGACGCTCATCGTCCTGGCCGTGGCGCCCCACGTTCCGACTGTTGTTTTTTTTGCGCTGGCGCAGCTGGCGCTCTACTCGCTCGCAACGTCGCTCGGCGGCGCGCTGCACGAGCGGCGGCTCGAGCTCGGTCTCGAGGCGTGGGAATCGCCCGAACGGACGGCGGCGACGAAGGACGCGATCGAGTTGCGCGAGCGCCAGCGCGCGATCGACGCGATCTACGTGCGGCTGCGTGCCGGGAACGTCGCCGGGGCGTTCGAGAGCCTGTCCGCCGCGCTCGGGCCGGGGCCGACGGATCCCGAGACGTACCGGTGGTTCCTCGCGCGCTCATTCGCCTGGGAGGACCGCCGTGTCTCGGAGCGTCTTGCCGGCGAACTCGTCGCCCGGCTGCTCGCGCTCGGGCGCCGCACCGAGGCGCTCGACGTCGTCGAACGTCTCTGGACCGACGGCCGCCGGTTCCTGCCCCGCACCGCACGCGACCTCGACGTGCTCAAAAGCGTCGCCACCGAGCTCGGCCGCAGCGCCAGCGGCGACCGGCTCGCGCGCGAGTGTGGCCCCGCGTCGCAGAGCGGCGAAAATAGACCCTGACGGGTGCTCCGGTGAATTGCCGTGTGTCGCCCCGCACGTCACACTGTGTGCATGCAACTCAGCGTCCTCGACATCTTCAAGATCGGCATCGGGCCATCGAGCTCCCACACGATGGGTCCGATGAATGCCGCGCGGCGGTTCGTGCTCGATCTGGTCGAAAAAGGCCTGCTCGAGAAGACGACACAGGTTGGCGTGCAGCTCTACGGTTCACTCGCGCTCACCGGCCGCGGCCACTGCACTGATCGCGCGATCCTGCTCGGCCTCGAGGGCCAGACGCCCGAGTCGATGGACCCGGCCGCCGTCGAGCCCGCGCTGACGCGCATCCGGGGCTCCGGGCGGCTCTTGCTCGCCGGGCAGAAGGAGATCGCGTTCGACGAACCGATGGACCTGCTCTGGCACCGTGACCAGACGTTGCCCGGACACTCGAACGGCATGCGCTTCACCGCGCTTGGCGCCGCGCGCGAAGTGCTCATTCGCGAGGAGTACTACTCGACTGGCGGCGGCTTCATCGCCCGCGCGGACGAACTCGAGAATTCGACCTCGACGGGACCGGTGGTCGAGGTGCGCTACCCCTTCGGGTCGGCGGATGAGCTCCTCGGGACCGCGAAGGAACACGGGCTCGACCTGCACGAACTCGTGCTCGCGAACGAGGCCTGCTACCGCGCGGAGCCCGCGACGCGCGCGGCGCTCCTCAAGATCTGGGGCGTCATGCAGACCTGCATCCAGCACGGCTTCGCGGCGCAGGGTCTCCTGCCCGGCGTCCTCAAGGTTCGCCGCCGTGCGCCCAAGCTCTACCGCCAGCTGATGGAGGCCGGCTCCCCCTCGCCCATGGAGGCGATGGACTGGGTCAACGCCTACGCACTCGCCGTCAACGAGGAAAATGCCGCGGGCGGTCGCATGGTCACGGCGCCGACCAACGGCGCGGCCGGCATCGTGCCTGCCGTCCTCTCCTACTACCAGCGCTTCGAGACCGGCGCGAGCGATGAGGGCGTGCTGCGCTTTCTGCTCGTCGGCGGCGCGATCGGCATGCTCTACAAGAAGAATGCCTCGATCTCGGGCGCCGAGATGGGCTGCCAGGGCGAGGTCGGCGTCGCCTGCTCGATGGCCGCCGGCGGCCTCGTCGCAGCGCTCAACGGCACGAACGAGCAGATCGAGAATGCCGCCGAGATCGGCATGGAGCACAACCTCGGGCTCACCTGCGATCCGATCGCCGGACTCGTGCAGATCCCCTGCATCGAACGCAACGCGATGGGCGCCGTGAAGGCGATCAACGCCGCGCGCCTCGCGATGCGCGGCGACGGTTCGCACAAGGTTTCGCTCGACCAGGTCATCTCGACCATGCGCCAGACGGGCGAGGACATGTCCTCGATCTACAAGGAAACGTCCCAGGGCGGACTCGCGGTCAACGTACCGGAGTGCTGAGAAACGAGGCGCGCCGAGGCGCCTGGCGGCAACGGGCGGTCAGCCCGTCGCCTGCAACCCCTGCGCGATGCCGCTGATGCTCGCGACGAGTGCGTCCAGCAGCTTGTGGTCCTGCCGATCGCTCGCGCGCCAGCGACGCAGCAGGTCGATCTGCATCAGGTGCATCGGATCGACGTAGGGGTTCCTGAGCTTCACGCCGCGCTGGATCGTCGGCTCGCCATCGAGGAGGCGCCGCTCGCCCCGGAGCTTGAGGATCCAGCCTTCCGCCCGCTCGTACTCGGCCCGCACCGTCAGGAAGTGGCCGCGGTGCGCCTCGGGCGCGAGCTCGGAGTACCAGCGCGCGATGTCCATGTCGGCTTTCGCGAGCACGAACTCGGCGTCGTCGAGCAGCACGCCGAAGAACGGCCACTGCGCCAGCATCCGCTCGAGGAGTTCCTGGCCGTGCTCGGCTGCGGCGGCATCGAGACCAAGACCGAGCCCGTACCAGCTCGGCAACAGGTGCCGGCACTGACTCCACGCGAAGGCCCACGGCACCGCGCGTAGCGCGCGGAAGCTCTCCGCGCCGCCGCGCACGAGCCCGCGCGAGCCGATCTGCATGCGCTCGATGACGTCGATCGGAGTCGCCGCGCGGAAGTACTGGTAGAAACCCGGCGACTCGAGCAGCAGGCGCCGGTAGCCCGTGCCACTCGCAAGCGCGACGGTGCGCATCGCGCTCACGAACGCAGGGTCCACGGGCACGCGCTTCTCGGTGCGCGAGACAGTCAGCGCGGCGGCACCGAGCGCCTGCTCGAGCGTGCGCATCGCAATCGGTCGAAGGCCGTAGTTGTTGTTGATGACCTCGCCCTGTTCGGTGACGTGCAGGACGCCGTTGAAGCTGCCGGCCGGTGCGCTCCTGAGGAGGGTCTCCGGCCGGCTGCTGCTGCGACTGCCGCCCGTTCCGCGCCCGTGCGAGATCGTGAGGTCGATGCCGGTGTGCTCGGCGGCCTCCGTGAGGAGCGCCTGCGCCTCGTGCAGCGCCCAGCGCGCGGCGGCGAAGCCGCTGTCCTTGTTGCTGTCGGCGTAGCCGAGCATCACGCCCTGCCGGTCGCCGCGGGCGGTCAGGTGGCAGCGATAGTTGGGCTCGTTGAAGAGCGCAGCCAACGTCGCGCCACAGGCGGCGAGCGCCGGTACCGATTCGAACAGCGGCACGACGTCGAGCGGCACCTGGCCCGTGCGCTTGTCGACCATCTCGGCCCAGCGGCCGAGCAGCAGGACCGCCAGCACGTCATCGACGCCCTCGGCCCCGCTGATCACGTAGTCGCCGATCGACTCACGTCCGTAGCGATGGCGACAATGCAGGAGCTGCTCGAACACCGCGAGCGTGCGACGGCCGACGGCGTCGAACGTGCGCGTCGGTCCCTCGTCGCGCTCGAGCGCGAGCTGCAGGCGCGCCAGCCGCTCGGCCGCGGGCCGGCCCGCGCCCCCCTCCGCGCCGAGGCCGGGCCCCACGACGGCCCGGGGGACGTCCGCGTGCTGGCGGTC
>CAYNCY010000258.1:0-5669 GCA_964395195.1 uncultured Steroidobacteraceae bacterium | reverse complement strand
GCGCTCGCAGACGGCGCAGGTCGTTCTCGTTGCCAACAGCGCTGTGTCAGAGCCACCGGCCGCCTGCCTCGACCTGATCCGCGAGCGGCTGGGCGCCGATTTGCACAGCCTGTGGTTCAACGCCCATGCGGAGCGCTCGAACGCGGTGCTGGGCGATGAGTTCCGGAACTGGTGCGGGCCGGCGTCCATCGTCGAGCATTTCGGCGAGGCCGCGATCCACTACCCGCCGGGCGCCTTCGGACAGAGCAATCTCGAAATCGCGGAGCTGATCGTCGGCCACGTGCGCTCGCTCGTGCCGGCCGGGTCCCGCGTCGTCGAGTACTACGCCGGCGTCGGTGCGATCGGCCTCTCGGTCCTGTCCCGCGCGCGGGAGCTCAGGCTCAACGAAGTCAGCCACCACTCCCTCGAGGGCCTTGCGCTAGGGCGCGCCGAACTCGACCCGCTCGACCGCGCCAAGGTATCGGTGGTGCCGGGGGCGGCGGGAACGGTCGATTTCAAGCCCGGCGAGTCCGACGTCGCGATCGTTGATCCGCCGCGCAAGGGCCTGGATCCCGAGCTCACGCGCCAGCTCTCGGAGACGCCCCCGGCGCGGCTCCTCTACGTGAGCTGCGGCCTCGAGTCCTTTCTCGGTGACACACAGCGGCTCGTGTCGATGGGAAAACTGAGGCTATCCTCGCTAACTGCCTTCAACCTGATTCCGTTCACGGACCATGTCGAGCTGGTCGCCTGTTTCGAGCGGACGTAGCGCCGGGCGCGATCGTTTGCCGAAACGGCGCGCGACGGGCAAGATCCTCGCACTCGGAATGCTCCGCCCGATCGCCATCCGCGAGGACGGCCCCAACGATGGGTCGGGACGCAACGAAACGGATACGCAATGACCTCCAAGGCCCTCGAGCGATTCATCGCGCAGTCGACTGAGTGCAGTTGCGAGTTCGCGGAGCCTGCGGATTGCGTCCTCGCGCTCGCGCCGCTGATGCTCGAGCTGATCGAGGAGGCGGGTACCTTCCTAGAACCCCAGCACTATCGCAGCGACCCCGACCATTACGCCCGGAACCTCATCTTTGCGACCCCGGACGGCAATCTCTCGCTGTACGCGCTCGTCTGGTCGCCGGGACAGTGGACGCCCGTGCACGATCACGGCAGCTGGGGCGTGGTCGGAATCCTCGAGGGCGTGCTCGAGGAGCGTGGCTACGTGCGCCTGTCGCCCGACCGCGGCGTCGACGAGGGCATCAACCTGGCGCGCGGCGGAGTCATCCTGCTCGGCCGCGGCGCGGTCACGAGCTTCGTGCCGAATCCGGACCACATTCACGTCACGGGCGTGCCGGTCGATCGGCCGCGGGCAGTGAGCCTGCACCTCTACGGCCGGACGATGAACGCGTTCAACATCTACGACGTTGCCGCAGGGACCCGCAAGCGAGTCGACGTCGCCCACAACGAGAGTTGAGGGCTGCGGGCGCCGTCACGGCGCCGCCGATCGAGACCGTCAGCCGTCGCCCGCGACGGGCAATCCCATCTGCTGCCAGAGCAGCATCCCGCCGCGCAGGTTGGCCACCCGCGGAAATCCGGCGCTGCGCAGGATCGCGCTGGCTTGGCCCGAGCGCATGCCCGCGTGGCACACCGGAACGACCGGCTTGTCGCGCGGAATCTCCGCGATCCGCTCCTTGAGGCCGCTGAGCGGAACGTGCTGGGCGCCCGCGATCCGGTTGCCGGGCTCCGCGAACTCCTCGAGCTGACGCACATCGAGCACGTGTACCTCGGCCAGGTGCTCGGCAACCCAGTCCGGATCGATCTCGAGGAGCCCCGCAAAGCTCTGCCGCACGGGGCCCCAGTCGGCCACGCGGAGCATCCTCGCGTCCTCGGTCCGGCCGGAACGGAGGTTCGCCGGGACCGCCACGGCGATCTGTTTGGGGTGGGGGAGGTGCAGGTTCTGCATGAATCCCACGAAATCGCGCTGGTCGGCCCGGCCGCCGATCCGGGGGTTGTGCGCACGCTCCTCACCGACCGAGGACATCGTGCGACCGCCGTAGTCGTGGCCGGGGAACACGAGGCAGTCGTCCGGGAGGCTGAAGATCTGCTCGGTGATCGAGCGAAAGAGGACCGCTGCATCGCCCTCCTGGAAGTCGCACCGCCCCGCGCCGCGGATCAGCAGGCAGTCGCCGGTGAAGGCCATGCGGTGATCGTCAGTGACGTAGGTGACGCAGCCGTTCGTGTGGCCGGGGGTTGCGCGTACCTCGAGGTAGCGACCGCCGAACGGGACGCGGTCGTCGTGATCGAGTCGAAGGTCGGCACCCTCGAGCGCTGAGCCGTAGCGGGCGGAGATGCCGATCCGGCTGCCCGTCGCCTGCTGCATGAGCCAGGCGCCGGTCACGTGGTCGGCGTGGCAATGCGTGTCGAGCGCCGCCACGAGCTTGAGGTCAAGCTCGTCCAGCAGCGCGCGGTCGCGCAGGTGCTGCTCGAACACCGCATCGATGAGGAGCGCCTCGCGGGTAACGGGGTCGCCGAGGACGTAGGTATAGGTCGACGACGTCGCGTCGAACAATTGCCGGAAGACGAGGTTCCCAAACATAAGCTCGACACTTCCTTGAGGCGTGGTTGGCCGTGGGGGCGCGCACCATGGTACGCCGCCCCGGGACCGGCGACCGGTCGCGGGCGCGCGGCTCTCCCGACGGTACCGGTGCGAGCGCTATACAATCCTTCCCTCGGCACGGGCGTCGCGGTTCGGCCTGAGCATTTTCGAACGAGGGGGACTCATGCGCATCATCTCCACATTCACGATGGTTGGGCTTGCGCTCGGCACGCTCGCGGCGCCCGCGTTCGCGGCATCCCTGTCCACACAACAGGCGGCGATCGTCCGGGCGGTCGACAGCGACGCGGCCGCCGGGATCGACCTCCTGGAACGCCTCGTCAACATCAATTCCGGGACCTTCAACCCGGCGGGCGTCACGGCGGTCGCCAAGCTCCTCGAAGCGGAATTCCAAAGCCTCGGTTTCCAGACCCGCTGGATCGCGATGGACGCCATCCAGCGCGCGCCGACGCTGATCGCCGAAATGAAAGGCTCCGGCGGCAAGCGCGTGCTCCTCCTCGGTCACATGGACACGGTATTCGAGCCCTCGAGTCCCTTCCAGAAGTTCGAGCGCACGGGGATGTCGGCGAAGGGTCCTGGCTCGAGCGACATGAAGGGCGGCCTCGTCGTGATCGTGTCCGCCTTGAAGGCGCTGAAGGCCGCGGGCGCCCTCAAGGGGCGCGCGATCACCGTCTACCTGACGGGCGATGAAGAAGCGGCGGGCAGTCCCTACTCGGTGTCCCGCGGCCAGATGGTCGAGGCGGGCAAGGTCAGCGACGCCGCGCTCTCCTTCGAGGGCGGCATCACGATCGACGGCAAGGAGTACGCGACGGTGGCGCGTCGCGGCGCGCTCAAGTGGGAGGTGCGCGCCGAGGGCACGGCGGGTCATTCCGGCGGGATCTTCGGGGAGTCGCTCGGCCACGGCGCCGCCTACGAGCTCAGCCGCATCGTCACGCGCTTTCACGACGAGCTGCGCGAGCCCAACATGACCTTCAGCGTCGGGCTCATGCTGGCGGGCTCCAAGATCAAGGTCGCGCCGAACGGCGAGGCATCGGTGTCCG
The DNA here is from genome assembly GCA_964395195.1 of uncultured Steroidobacteraceae bacterium. Lineage (GTDB taxonomy): Bacteria > Pseudomonadota > Gammaproteobacteria > Steroidobacterales > Steroidobacteraceae > CAIKZZ01. Next base: position 2,045 of record CAYNCY010000258.1, on the reverse strand, counting down.
GCAAGGAGAACATCGTTCCGGGCGAGGCGGTCGCGCTCGGCGACCTCCGGGCGCTCTCGCTCGAACAGGTGGCGCGCGTCGAGGCGAAGATGCAGGCGATCGTCGCCCAGAGCCTGCCCGGCACCAAGGCGCGGATCAGCTTCAGCGAGGGCTACCCGCCGATGGCGCCGACGCCCGGCAACCTCGCGCTACTCGCCGAGCTCAACGCGGTCAACCGCGCGCTCGGCATCCCCGAGATGGAAGCGCTCGACCCGATGCGACGCGGTGCCGGCGATGCCTCGTTCGTCGCGCCGGTCACGGACGTGCTCGACGGGCTCGGCGCGGTGGGCGAGGGCGCGCACGCGGTTGGCGAGACGGTCGATCTTTCGCGCCTCGCGCCGCAGGCGCGTCGCGCGGCGCTGCTGATCGATCGGCTGACCCGCGAGAAGTCCTCGAAGAAGTCCGGCTCGAATTGACCTGCGGTTGCGGGCGAGGCGGTTCGCTCGCGAGGGAGATGACATGAAGCGACTCATCGCGGCGCTCGCGCTCCTCGTGTCGGCGACGGCGGCCTCGGCTCCGGCCGATCCCTACGCGGTCGCTGATCACGTCTTCGAGAACTTCGTTCTCGATGCCCACATCCCGGGCCTCGTCTACGGTGTCGTCGCCGACGGACGGCTCGTGCACGTCGGCGCGTTCGGCGTTCAGGACATCGAGAGCCGGCGGCCCGTTACGGTGGATTCGCTCTTTCGCATCGCTTCGATGACGAAGGCGTTTACGGCGCTCACCGTGCTCGGGCTGCGCGATGCTGGCGTCGTGCGCCTCGATGCGCTCGCCGAGGACTACGTGCCCGAGCTTCGCGGGTGGAAGGGGCCGACCGAGGACTCCCCGCGCGTCCGCGTCCGCGACCTTCTCAACCACGTCGCCGGCTTCGTCACCGACGATCCGTGGGGTGACCGGCAGACGCCGTTGCCGGAGGAGGCGTTCACGAAGCTCCTGAGCGACGGGGTGCCGTTCACGCGCGCGCCCGAGACAGCGTACGAGTACTCGAACCTGGGCTACGCGCTGCTCGGTCGGATCATCACCAACGTATCGAAGCGGCCGTACGCCGAGACCATCACGCGCACGCTCCTCGACCCGCTCGGGATGACCTCGTCCGGGTTCGTGGCCGACGCCGCGCCCCACGAGCGTCGCGCGCTCGGCTACCGGTGGGAGGACGAGGCGTGGCGGCCCGAGCCGCTGCTCGGGCCGGGTGCCTTCGGCGCGATGGGTGGCGTGCAGACGAGCGCCCGGGACTACGCCAAGTGGGTCGCGTTCCTGCTCTCCGCGTGGCCGCCTCGGGACGGCGCGGATGCGGGTCCCGTCAAGCGCGCCACCGTGCGCGAGCTCGCCCTCGGCTCCAACTTCGCCAACCTGCGTGTGCGACCCGGCCGGAACGGGCGCGACGCGTGCCGCCAGGCGGTCGCCTACGGGATGGGCATGCGGGTGATTACCGACTGCGAGTTCGGCGTCGCGCTCGAACACAGCGGCGGATACCCCGGCTACGGCTCGAACGTGCTCCTCTTCCCCGATCGTGGCGTCGCGATTTTCGCGTTCGCGAACCGCACCTACGCGGGACCGTCGTCCGCGGTCTGGGACGCGGCGGTGGCCCTCGAACAGGCGGGCGTGCTGCCCGGCAAGCGTGCGCTCGTCGCCGAATCCGCGCTCGTGAATGCCTATCGGACCGCGGCCGCCATCTACGCGGCGGGCGACGTGAGCGCGGCGCACGATGCGCTCGCGATGAACTTCCTGCTTGATCGCAGCGCCGAGGGCTGGGCGCGCGAGCTGGCGCGATTGAAGGCGCAGGTCGGAGCCTGCGACGCGAGCGCCGCGATCACCCCGACGGGCTCGCTGACCGGGGAATTCACCTGGAAATGCGAGCACGGCCGGCTGCGGGGCAGCCTCGAGCTCGCCCCGACACGACCGGCCCGGATCCAGGAACTGAAGCTCGCGCCCGCGACGCTGTAGAGGCGGGGCGCGCGGGCCGCGCGCCCCCCCCCGAGTCCCGCGCGTGGCCGGTCAGCCCGCCC
>CAYNCY010000257.1:0-5683 GCA_964395195.1 uncultured Steroidobacteraceae bacterium | reverse complement strand
GCAATCGGCGACCTGCCACGCGCGAGCACGCGGCGCATCGTACTGGCGCCGCTTTCGGAAGCGGGCGTCGCGACGCTCGCGGCGAGCGCCGGGCAGGCGGCGGGCGATCTCTACGGCATCACGGGCGGCAACCCGTTCTTCGTGACCGAGGTACTGGCGGCGGCCTCCGACACCGTGCCCGTGACGGTGCGCGATGCGGTGCTCGCGCATGCGCTTCGGCTATCGTCGCCCGCGCGCGTGATCGCGGAACTCATCTGCGTGGTGCCCGGCCGCACGGAGGCGTGGCTGCTGGCGGGGACGGTGCCGGCGGAAGAGGCGGCCATCGAGAACTGCATGGGCATCGGAATGCTGCGCCACGCAGACGGCGCGCTCTCGTTCCGCCACGAGCTCGCGCGGCGCGCGCTCGAGGATGCGCTTACGCCCGCGCGACGCGAGGAGCTGCATGCCCGCGTCCTCGCGGTACTCGCGGCGCGGCCGGGCATCGCCGCCGCGCGGATTGCCCATCACGCGGTCGGGGCGGGCGATGCCGAGGCGGTCTCGCGCTTCGCGCCGCTCGCCGCTGCGCAGGCGACCGCGGTCGGCGCGCACCGCGAGGCGGCCGCGCACTACCAGGCGGCGCTCCGGCACGGTCTCGTGCTTGCGCCGGGGGCGACCGCACGCCTCCAGGAGCGCCTCGCGTACGCGTGCTCCTTGATCGGCGAGTACGAGCTCGGCATCGAGGCCGAGGCACGGGCGCTCGCGACCTGGCGCGCCTCGGGCGACCGGATCCGCGAGGGCGACACGCTGCGGCTCCTGTCGCGCCTCTCCTGGTTCGTCGGGCGCGGCGCCGAGGCCAACCGCTATGCCATCGAGGCCGTGGCCGCACTCGAGTCGCAGCCGCCGGGGCCCGAACTCGCGCGCGCCTACTGCAACCGCGCCGACCTCGAGCTCGAAGCGCACGCGGCCGAGAGTGCCATCGCGTGGGCGCGACGCTCGATCGATCTCGCGAAGGCATGGGCGGACGACGAGGTCCTCTGCGATGCGCTCAACGTGCTCGGCACGATGCGGCTCATCGTCGGCGACCTCGCCGGCTGGACCGACCTCTACCAGTGCCTCAGCCTCGCGCTCGGCAGCGGCTATCACGAGCAGGTCGCGAGCGCCTACATGAGCCTCGCGGCGATGGCCGTGTCGCGGCGCGAGTACGCGCAGGCGAGTCACTACCTGGCGGAGGGCATCCAGCTGTGCGAGCGGCGCGACATGGACTCGATGCGGCTCTACATGCTCGCCTACCGCGCACGCCAGAAGTTCGAGTGCGGCGACTGGGCGGGGGCGAGCGATGATGCCGCAGCGGTGCTCGATGACCCGCGCACCACACCGGTGAGTCGCATCCCGGTGCTGCGCACGCTCGCGCACCTTCGGATCCGGCGCGGCGATCCCGGCGTCGAGGAGCTGCTCGCCGAGGTGCGCAGCCTGGGAGGCCCGCTGCCGGAGTTGCAGCGCATCGGCACGCTCGCGGCGATCGTCGCGGAAGCGAACTGGCTGGCCGGCAACAAGGCAGCCGTGCTCGAGTGTGTCCGCCCGGCGTTCGAGCGCTCGCGCCTCTTCGAGGATCCGCGCATGAATGGTGAGCTCGCCGCGTGGCTCGCGCGCGCGGGTGGCCTGAAAGGCAGGCTGCCCGCGCTCGCCGAGCCCTACGCGCTCGAGATTGCGGGCGACTGGCAGAGGGCGGCCGCCGCCTGGGAGGCGCTCGGCTGCCGCTACGAGGCTGCCTCGCTACTCGCCTGGCACGGACGCGAGCCCGAGCAGCGGCGCGCGCTCGCGATCTTCGAGGAGCTCGGCGCCGCGCCCGCGCTCGAGGCGCTGCGCCGCAAGCTGCGCGCGCAGGGCGTGCGCGGCGTGCCGCGGGGGTTGCGCGCCTCGACGCGCAAGAACGCGCTCGGCCTCACCAAGCGCGAGGCCCAGGTGCTCGAGCTCGTCGCCGAAGGGCTTCGCAACGCCGAGATCGCGAAGAAGCTGTTCCTCTCGACGAAGACCGTCGATCACCACGTCTCGTCGATCCTGACCAAGCTCGCGGTGCCGACGCGAGCGGCGGCGGCGGCCGTGATGCGTGCGAACGCCGCGGACGCTCCGGACGCGGGTGAGCTCGCCGCTGCGAGTCAGGAGCGCAGCGAGAAGGGCGTGAAGTTGGTGTCGCGGTCGAAGAAGTCCTCTTTTTCCGCGCGCTTCAGGAAGCCGACGATCCAGTAGGTCAGCGGCGTCGCGAGGATCTCCCACCCGCTCTTCAGGAGATACTGGGTCAGCGTGACGCCGATCAGCTGCTCGGTCGGCCACACGCCGTAGAAGGCGATCGTGCAGAAGATCGCCGAGTCGATGAGTTCCCCGCACAGCGTCGAGCCGACCGTGCGCGTCCACAGCCAGCGGCCGCCGGTCCAGATCTTCATCTTCGCGAGCACGAAGCTGTTGACGAAGGAGCCGCACCAGAAGGCGACGATCGAGCCCGTGACGATGCGCGGCGTCGCGCCGAAGATCTTCTCGACCGCCGCCTGGTCGGTCCACCACTTCGCCGGGGGCAGTGCCACCACGGTCGCCGCCATGATCGCGGCAAAGAGGAGCGCGCCGAAGCCCGCCCAGACGACGCGGCGGTCACGCGCGTAGCCGTACACCTCGGTCAGGATGTCGCCGAAGAGGTAGGAGATCGGGAAGAAGAGGACACCGGCGACGAAGGTGACCGGCCCGATCAGCGGCAGGCTGACGGTCGTGATCTTCGCGGGCCCGATCAGGTTCGCGCACAGGAGCACGCACACGTACGCGGCCATGATGAAGTCGTAGTAGCGGAAGGTGCGGGCGCCCGCGGTCGGGGCGCGGTCAGCGGCGGTCATCGGGGGCTCCGCGGGAGCGCATCAGGGCCCCCAAATAAAATAGGCGCCGAGCCTTGCGACTGCGGCGCCACCGACATGGCACGTTGTGGCTGCGTCCGGCTTCAGCGGCCGACGTAGCTCTCCATCCGAAGGCCGGTCCCGCCGCGCGACACGTGCGCGACGATGGCGGTCCGGCGATGAATCTTGGTGATGGCGCCCAGGTTGATCGCGAAGGCGAGCTCCACCACGGATCCCTTCTGCAGGCCCAGGTTCTCCGTTTCCACGAAGACCCCGTTGGCGCTCAGGTTCCGGGCCCGGCAGAGCTTCCCGCGACGCCCCGGAATCTGGACGTAAACAGTAGTGCGCGCCCGATGACGCGTATGCAATCGACGCTCCATTTCTATCCCCGTCTAGAGCTTTTTATTCAACACACAGAGCGGGAATCAGTATGCCTGAGCCCCCCCCGAGTCCGGGGGCCCACTGAACAAAAAACGCAGCGCAGCATCCGGTCGGGGAGCCCGACCGGCGGATATATTCGATCTGGATCAGTCGGTTGAAGCCGTCAGCCGTCTTTGCGACGGATGGCGAGCTGGGTCGGTGCGTTGATGCCCATCTTGACACGCTTGCCGGTTCCGCCTAGCAGCGTGATCTGGATCGGGCCGTTCGCAAAGAGCTCGGCGAGCGTCATCCGCGTGTCGGTCCCGTCAGCGGGCTGGATCACGATGGACTCGTCGGCGCGGCGGCTCAGCACCAGCATGACGGCGTCCTGTCCTTCCGCTCGTCAGACGCGCCCGAGGGCGCGCGCGGCGACGGCCGCGAGCCCCGGAGCGTGGCCCCGACCATAGGTCAGTTCATCCGGACGTCCCGTCCGGAGCACGTTCAGCGTCTGGCTCGCGCGGCGGCTTTGCAGGCCGACGATGAGGCCGTTGCGCTTGTTGTCATCGCGCGCGCGCTCGACGAGCGCCACGACGCGGCGCCAACGCGTGGCGAGCGGGCCTGCGCGGGTCGAGCTCTCGGTGTAACGAGGGTCCTCGACGGCGCGGATCAGCGTGTTCATGTCGGCGCGGCTCGGCCCGTAGCCGAAGCGCTCCATCAGCGCGCGCCGCTCGCCATCGAGGCGATCGAAATCGGCGGCCAGGCGCTCTTTTTCACGGGTTGCGGCCTCGAGCGCGGCAACCTCGAAACCGGTCAGCGCCGAGCGCTCGGACTCGAGCGCAGCGAGAAGCGCATTGCCCGCCGCCGCCTCGCGATCGAGGAGGGCGTTGAGCGCGGCGATGTCGGATGCATTCATTGCATCGTCCTCATCAGTTCGGCAGTTCGCCGTCGGCGATCAGGAGCTTCGCCGCCACCTTGAGCGAGTCCACCTTGTAGGTGTTCGACGCGATCTTGTTCTTGATCGCCTCGACGCGACCGCCATCGACCACCGGGGTCGCGGCAATGGCTTCGCCCAGCTTCTGGAGCGTTCGCGCCGAGCTCGTCAGCGTGACCGAGTCTCCGCTCTGCGCGGCGCCGCCTGACTTCTGGGCATCCCCCTGAACAGCCGGCGTCGCGGACGTACGGGTACCCCCCGTCACCACCGTCGCCTTAGGTCCGTAGCCCGTAATCTTGTTGCTCATCCGAGTCACTCCCGGAGCACGCAGCTCCTCATGCACCGTATCGTCAATGGAAAGCCAAACTTTAGAGAAATATGTGAAGTCCGGCGGGGTTATTCGCCGTCCGAAAGGCGTAGGTCCCGGCTGACGACGTCCAGGCGGGAGGCGGCTCCCAGGGCGTGGGGACGGCCGTTCACTCGAGCGACACCTCTACCGTATCGGCCGAGCGCACGACGCCCTCAACCAGCCGCGAACTCGAGACATTGCGGACCCGGACCCGCTCGGCAAGCCCGGCGTCCGCGAGCACGACCCCCGTCGCGCGGACGTAGAGACCGCCGTCGCGGACGAGAAGCGTCACCGACTGTCCGCGCCGGACGAGGGGCGGCGCACGGACGGCGCCGGGACTTAACGCCTCGCCCGCGCCGACGTTGCGCTGGGCGATGTGGCCGAGCACCTCCTCCGCCGTGCGGAAGTAACCGGCGGGCAGCGTCGCGAGCTCGCGCGGCAGCACGGCGAGATCCTCCGCCGTCACGACCTGCAGCCGCGCGAGCGGCCGGGCGGCGATCACGACGCGCTCGAGTGCGTTGACGCGAACGGCTACGAACTGACGCCATGCCGGCGCCGCGCAATGCACCTCGATCGTCAGCTGTGCCGCCGAGCGCGCACCCGGAGTGAGGCGGCCGACGGGCGCTGCCTCGCAGGCGGGGAGCCTCAGGCGCGAATCGAGCGGCGCGACCTCGATCTCGGCCGCGGGGCGGCCGGTGCTCGCGACCGCCGTCGCGCGCGCGATCGCGGCTATGCGAGCGAGCGGCTCCGCTCCCTCCGCGCCGAGCGCCGGACGGAAGGCGAGGAGACCGAGTGCGCAGGCGGCGATGAAGGTCGTGGTCGCAGTCATCACGGAGGAGTCTGCACAGTTCGTGCCACGGCCTCCCAGCGCGCCAAGCCCTTGCCGCGACGGGGGATTTGGCCCGACCGGCACCCCCCGCGGGCGCCCTCCGACGCGCTTTCGCCGCCGACCGTCAAAACTCCGTCGGTACCCGCGCCCCACCTCGAACGACCCCGGCGGCGAAGTCTTGCCGCCTCCCCGGGCGCACGGGACGGTCGTTGCCGCTTTCGAGCCGCGGCGCGCGGCGAGGGCCCGTCAGCGGGCGCAACCGGGGCTGGCACGGGTCTTGCTCATGTAACCACGAGTCACTTTGTCGGGGTCCATCGATGTTCAACAACCTCTTCGGCATTCACGAGCGCGCGCTCTAC
>CAYNCY010000256.1:0-5687 GCA_964395195.1 uncultured Steroidobacteraceae bacterium | reverse complement strand
TCGTCGTCGCCATCGCGATCGCCGTCGGCTACGAGTGGCTCGCGCTGCCGCCGGTCGATTGGGTAGGCTATCTGTCCTTCGCGGCATTCGGGTTCTTCGTGGCGCACACGGCGATCCTCGAGTTCGCGCGCAACGTCGATGCCAGCCACGGAACGAAACGAGCGGGGGAGGGGAGCGCGTGAGGGACCGAATCCTGCTGACCGCCGCGCTCGCGCTCGCATCGCTCACGGCCTCCGGCACCGAGCCGACGGGGAGTTCACCGGCCGAGGCATGCCCCGTGCTCAACAATCGGATCCTCGGACCGCGCAGCACCGATCGCCCGCTGCCGCTGATGAAGGAGACTGCCGAGCACACCTTCACGCCGGCCTGTTCGGTTCCCTGGACGAAACTCAGCCCGACGGGCGATGCGTTGCCGGTCGAAGCCTGCTTCCGGGGCAGCCTCGTGCAACTGCCAAACGATTCGGCGTGCGGGAAGGGCACGGGCAAGCTCTGGGTCGGCACGCGCTGGGTGGTGACGAGCGCGGACCTGGCGGATGCCTCGCAGCACGCGGCGATCTGCCAGAAGCTCGAGACGGGATCCTTCGCGGGCACCCGGGCACTGACGACCGAGTGCCAGCCACGGACGCGCGAACTCACCGGTTTCAAGATCGACGAGCCCCCCGCGAAGTCGTCGACGCCGAAACCGGCAACGCCTGACCCCCACCCGTAGGCGGTCAGGGTCAGGTGGTGCGTCGCAGCGCGCCCTGGCGATCCGTCGCCAGCCTGGCGCGCGGTGGGGGCCAATCGAGGGATTGCGTGGCGCCGCCGTTTGATGGAATGCTGGTTTTGGGGGAACGCAGTGTCGATCGGGGAAACTCCTTTTTTTAAGCGACCGCCGGGTGGCGTGCAAGGTCCGCGCGCGGCGCGGCGGCGCGCGGCGTGCCTCGCGGTCGGCGCGGCGCTCCTCCTGCTCGCGGGCGTCGCCGACGCGCGCCGGCTTGCGCTCGTCGTCGGCAACGACAGCTACAAGAACGTCGCGCCACTCAAGAACGCGCGCTCGGATGCCAAGGCCATCGCCGATGTGCTGAAGGGCCTCGGCTTCGACGTGACGATGAAGCAGGACCTGACGCTGACGGCGCTGAAGGCGGCGCTGCGCGAGTTCAAGGCACGCGTCAACGGCGGCGACGAGGTCATCTTCTATTTCTCGGGTCACGGCGTGCAGTTCGACGGCACCAACTACCTGGTGCCGATCGACATCGTCGCCGAGAACGAGCAGCAGGTCGCCGACGATGCCGTGCCGCTGCAGCGGGTGCTCGATGACCTGCGCGACCAGAAGGCCCGCTTTGCGCTCGCGATCGTCGATGCCTGTCGCGACAACCCGTTCAAGGGTGCCGGCCGCGCGATCGGCGGACGCGGACTTGCGCCCGTCATGGCTGCGAACGGGCAGATGGTCCTGTATTCGGCGGGCGCCGGGCAGGCGGCTCTCGACCGGCTGGGTCCGAACGACAACGATCCGAATGGAGTCTTCACGCGCGTGCTGATCAAGCAGATCCAGCGTCCGGGCGTGCCGGTCGATCGCATGCTGAAGACCGTACGCGATGAAGTGGTGTCGCTCGCGAAGAGCGCGCACCACGAACAGGTGCCGGCGCTCTACGACCAGTCGATCGGCGAGTTCTACCTCAAGCCGGGCGCCACCGGCTCGGCGACGCCGCCGACCGCCGAGGTCGCGAGCGCGCCGCCCGCACCGTCCGCACCCACGATTCACGTTCAGAGCGCGGCCGAACTCGACCAGTCGTTCTGGGAGCGGATCAAGGACAGCACCGACCCCGCTGACTTCACGGACTACCGCACGCAATTCCCCAAGGGGCTTCACGCGGCGGAAGCAGGACTCATGGCCCGGAAACTCACGCGGGCAGCGACCGCGGCGCGAGCCGCGGACGCACCGGCCGCCACGCCCGTCGCCGCGGTCGCGCCCGCGAACAACGGTTCCTTCTCGCAGGCACCCGCCGCACCGTCGGGCGGATCCTCGGGCGCTCCCGGGCCATTTCCGGGCTACATCACGAGCAGCCTCGTGCCCGGCGCCAGCATGCAGGGCAACTTCTTCCTGAACAGGGACGGTTCGTTCGAGTACCGGGGTGCGGACGGGGGTCGGCTGCGCGGTGCCCTCAATATCTCCAATCTCAACAACATCACGGGCAACGGGATCGCGACCCTCGGCAAGCGCCTCGGCTTCCTGCAGAACAAGTACGCCGATGGCGCGACCACCACCGAGGTCATGATTCGCGCCAGGGTCACCGATGGCTTCCTGCGCGGCGAGTACAAGGATCGGTACGAAACCGGGCAGTTCGCGTTTCGCGTCAGCGCCGCTCAATAACCCCGTGCGGGCCTCGCGAGATCCGGCCGCCCCGCCGGGCCACGCATGCGGTATATTCGAGGCGTGCGCATACAACTCTTTGAATTGGCGCGACATTAATCGAGCGCATTCGGGAGTCGGCGGATCCGTCACCCCGTCCGCGCCCGGTGGGTCGCTCGGGCACTGACAGACGCGACTGAGGGAGGGACACCTCGTTCCATGGCGCCGATGCCGACATCGATCCGCTCGACCGGGATTGGCGATCCTGACGCCGGGTGCCTGCCGTGACGCGCGCGACGGATGGCCTGATCGGCATCCTTGCCTACATCGAGCAGGCCGAGAAGCTGCGCAAGTCCGTGGCGTTCACCGTGCCGGAGGATTACTTCCGCGCGTTCGAGCGGGACATCGGCGACCTGCCCGGTCTCACGTTCAACCAGACCCACGACGGCGACGACATCTGGCTCAGCCTGCCGCGACTCGGCCCGATTCCGCCGCCGGAACCGGCGGCGTCCCTCGAGCCGTGGATCGACCTGTCGCGATCGACCGAGCGCGAACCGGTGCTGAGGCCGGAGATCGTGCGAACGTCGGGATCGACCGAGACCCGTCTGACGCTCGAGAGCTTTCCGGGCGTCAGCAAGCTTTTCGCCGGCTACCTCACCCAGCAGTGGCTGCCGTGGGCCGAGTCCGAGCGCCCACGGCGCCGGGCGATTTCGCTCTACAACAAGTTGTTCGCGCTTCACCAGGCGTTGACGGTCGGGGGGGTCGAGACGCCGCTCGAGCTCGTGTGGGGCATGGGTGTCGCCGTGTGGAAGCCGCGCACGGACGGTGCCGCGCTCAAGTTTCCACTGATCACGCAGACCTGCGAGGTGTCGCTCAACGAGCAGACCTTCGAGCTCGCAATCTGCCCGCGACGGGTCGATCCCGCGATCGAACTCGAGAGTTACGCCGAGCTCGAGAACGCGGGCGTTGCGAGCGTTCAGACCTTCTGGACGGAGCACCTGCGCAGCGCCTCGAACCGGCCATCACCCTTCGAGGCTGCGAGTACGGAGCCGGTCCTGCGCGCGGCCGTCGGCTACCTCGATGCGGCGGGCCGCTACCTCGAGCGTGCGGCGCAGAACCCCATTCCGGAACCCGGACCCCACCTCGTCGTCACGGACAGCTGGGTGCTGTTTGCGCGCCGTCGCTCGGAGCACGTGTTCCTCGAGGACATCGAGCGGCTCAAGACCCACCTGCAGGCGGTCATCGACCTGCCGCCCGCGCTCGCGAGCTTCGTGGAGCCGGGCGCGGATACGGTCGATGAGCCGCCGAGCATTCATTTTCGGGGGCTGAGCTCCGGCGCCACCGCCGTCGATGCGCGCGAGCTCTATTTTCCGCTGCCGTTCAACGACGAGCAGGTATCGATCATCGAGCGGCTCGAATCCCACGACGGCGTCGTCGTCCAGGGACCACCCGGTACCGGCAAGAGCCACACGATCGCGAACGTGATCTGCCACTACCTCGCGCTCGGCAAGCGCGTGCTCGTCACCTCGAAGGGCGAGTCGGCGCTCGCGGTCATCCGCGAGAAGATTCCGGAGGAGATCCGCCCGCTGACCGTCGCGCTCCTGTCGAGCGAGCGCGACGGCATGAAGCAGTTCGAGCACGCGGTCCAGACGATCGCCGAACGCATCAGCGCCCTGAAGCCGAGCGCGCTCGAGAAGGAGATCGCGAAGCACGAAGCGCGCCTCGCGGTGCTGCACGCGACCATCGCCGAGCTCGATGAGCGCGTGTCGGTGCTCGCGACCCGCCAGCTGACGCCGCTCCCGGACGACGGCGTCGAGGTCGCACCCGCCGACCTCGCGCGTCGGGTGGTCGCCGAGGCCGCCCAGCATGGCTGGCTCACCGATCCGCTCGACCCCGATTCCCAGGGCGCGCCGCGCTTCACCGCCGCCGACATCGCAAGCGTGCAAGCGTCGCGTTCGCGGCTCGGGGCCGACCTCGCGTACCTCGGCGCAATCCTGCCGGTCCGCGAAACGTTGCCGACGGAACCCGAGATCCTCGCGCTGCACGAGGACCTGTTGCGCGCGCACCGGATCGAACAGTTGATCGCGGGTGGGGCGGTGCTGCCGCTGATCGACTCGACCCCCGCAACACTCGAGCGCGCGGCGAAGCTCCGCGAGCTCCTGCGCCGGCACGACACCCTGCGAGCCGACATCGACAAGGATCCGTTTGCCTGGGCCGACCGGCTTCGGGTGCGATTCCAGGCGCGCGAAGACCCCGTTGCGCGCGGTCTTGTCACGGCAGCGCGATCGATTGCGGTCGAGGAGCTCGCACGCCGCGCGCGCCTGTCGCGGCCCGTCGAGGCGCCCGCGAATGCCGAGCTCGCCAAGGACGTCACCGATGCCGTCGCGCGCCTGGCCGCCGGCAAATTCGGCTTCCTGATGCCGATTGGCAAGCAGGAAGCCAGGGCCTCCCTGGATGCGGTTACTGTCGCCGGGGTCAAGCCGGCGACTGCCGAGGACTGGCAGCTCGTGGCGGAGGAGCTCGAACATCGCCTCAAGACCCGCAAGCTCCTCGCGGCCTGGAACGCCTTGATGCGCGAGTGCAGCCTCGACGGCGTCAGGGAGATCGGCGCGCCTGCATTCAGGAGTCTCGCCGCGCGTGCCGAGCACGTGCTCAAGGTTCACGAACTCGTGACGCGCGTCGAGGCACCGATCCGGACGGAGATACCGGCGATCTTCAGCGCCATCGCACTCGAGCGGTATTCGGAGCACGACGGCTCGGCGCGGAAGGCCGCGCTCGAGAGCCTGGTCAGTCATCTCGACAAGGACCAGCTCACGCGCGCGAGTACGCGCGTCCGCGAGGTTCTCGTACGGCTCGAAGGAAAGAGCGGCGCCATCGTCGATTCTCTCTGGAAGTTCCTGACGACGACGCTCGGACGGTCGGACGAGGCCAACCCGAACCCGGACGTTGCCGCGAGGTGGCGCGAGCTCACCTCGGAACTCGACCGGGTGGTCGCGCTCGATCCCGACCTCGCGACGGTCGCGCGCGTCGCGGGGCTCGTCGAGACATCCGGAGCCGTTCGCTGGGCCGAGAGGCTGCGCACCGTTCCGGCAAGGGACGGTTACGATCCGTCGTTACCAGGTCCCTGGGCGGACGCCTGGCGGTGGCGAGTAGCGGCCATGCGCCTCGGCAACCTCGAGGGGCACGATTCCCTCCGGCAATTTCTGCAGCGACGTCGCGCAGTGGAAGGTGAGCTCGCCCGCACGTATCGCGCACTCATCACGGACCGGACCTGGCTTGCGGTGCATCGCAACTCGCCCGCGCGCGTTCGCCAGGCGTTGCAGGAATACGTGAATGCCATCCAGGCCGTCGGCGC
>CAYNCY010000255.1:0-5696 GCA_964395195.1 uncultured Steroidobacteraceae bacterium | reverse complement strand
GACGTCGAGTTGTTGTTCCATTCGATTAACCGGAGCTTCCAGTCACCCACCTCGACCTAGCCGACGCGTCCATGCTGGATCTGTTCTGCCTTGAAGCGGACACGCAGGGGCAGGTGTTGACGGCTGGACTGCTCGCGCTGGAGCGAAATCCAGTGGCAGCCGAATCGCTCGAGGCGTGCATGCGCGCAGCACACTCGCTAAAGGGCGCGGCCCGCGTGGTTGGGCTGCACGGCGGCGTGCGCGTCGCGCACGCAATGGAGGACTGCTTCGTCGCTGCGCAGCTGTCGCAACTGGTGCTGAACCACAACCAGATTGACCGGCTGCTGTGCGGCGTGGATCTCTTGGCGCGAATCGGCAAGGCCCAGGAGTCGGCCGCCGATATCGACGTGTTTCTCAGCGACCTGAAAGCGGCCATTGACTCGCCTCAGGACCACGTCCCGGCGCGAAGTACACCCGCGGCAGCAATGCTCGAGCCCGCCCCCGTGCACTCTCCGGGGGAGCGCGTGCTCCGCGTCACGGCCGACAACCTGAACCGCTTGCTGGGACTGACCGGAGAGTCGGTAGTCGAGTCCCGCTGGGTGGGACCGTTCGCAGAATCGCTCGTCCGCTTGAAGCGCCTGAATCGCGAATCCGGCAAAACGCTGGCAGGAGCGCGCGAAGCGCTCGCCGGTCACGCGCTCAGCGAGAAAGCCGAGGTGCTGTTGTCCGCCACGCACGGAAGCATCCAGCTGTGCGAAGAGTTACTGTCGCAGAGACTGGCCCAGCTGGATGCCTTCGAAAGTCGGTCGACCGACCTCGCCAAGCGCTTGTACGACGAGGCACTTGCCTGCAGCATGCGACCCTTCGCGGACGCCATGCCTCTACTGCCGCGAATGATCCGCGACTTGAGCCGCGCTCTCGGCAAACCCGCGCATCTAGAAATAACCGGCGAAGGCACTCTGGTCGATCGAGACGTGCTGGAGAAAATCGACGCGCCACTCGGCCACTTGCTCCGAAATGCCGTCGATCACGGTATTGAATCGGCGGCCGCCCGTCGCCTTGCGGGCAAGCCAGCCGAGGGCGTCATTCGGCTGGAAGCGCGCCATAGTTCCGGCTTGCTCCAGATCTCAGTCTCAGACGATGGCGCAGGAGTGGATCCGGAGGCGATGCGCCGTGCGATCGTGCGAAGAAAGCTCGCCGCGCCCGACTTCGCGCAAGCGCTTAGCGATGCGGAACTCCTCGAGTTCCTTTTCCTCCCAGGTTTCACGTTGAAAGAAGCGGTCACCGACGTTTCAGGACGTGGTGTCGGTCTCGACGCTGTGCTCACGATGGTCAAACAGGTTCGCGGCACCGTCCGGGTGAGTTCGCAGCTGGGCGCAGGCACGCGCTTCGTGCTGTTACTGCCCTTGACGCTTTCGGTCGTGCGCACCTTGTTAGTCGAGGTGGGTGGAGAGGCATACGCGTTTCCGCTTGCCTACATGTCGCGTCTGCTACTGCTGCCGCCTGCTCAAATCAAAATGCTCGAGGGTCGACAGCTGGTTGAGGTCGATGATCATCCCGTCGGGCTGGTGAGCGGCCGCCAGGTATTCGGCGGTGCCGCCGTCGCGGCGTCGGGCGATCTCGTGCCGATCATCGTGATCGGCTCCTCCGCGGGTACCTTTGGGCTGGTCGTCGACCGGTTCATCGGCGAACGCGAACTCGTCGTGCAGGCGCTCGATAGCCGACTCGGTAAAGTCAAGGATATAGCGGCGGCCGCCCTGATGGCGGATGGCTCCGCGGTATTGATCGTCGATGTCGAGGATCTGCTTAGGTCGCTCGAGAAGCTCGCCGGCGCGGGCACATTGAACCAAGTGCCGCGCGAGACGGGTGAGGCAACTGGGCCGGCGCGCAAACGCGTCCTCATCGTTGACGATTCTCTAACCGTACGCGAGCTCGAGCGCAAGCTCCTCGCCACGCACGGCTTTGACATCGAAGTGGCAGTCGATGGAATGGAGGGATGGAACGCGGTCCGCACCGGCAAGTTCGACCTGGTCATCACCGACATTGATATGCCACGCATGGACGGAATCGAGCTGGTCGGCCTGATCAAGAAGGACGCGCACCTCCGGTCGATTCCGACCATGATCGTTTCCTACAAGGATCGAGACGAAGACCGACGCCGCGGGCTTGAAGCTGGGGCAGACTATTACCTGACGAAAGGCAGCTTTCACGACGAAACGTTCGTGCGGGCGGTTCTCGACCTCATCGGCGAGGCGCGCGCGTGAAGATCGCTGTCATCAGCGCGCAAGCGCCCCTTACGGCGTGGCTGCGCCAAGCGCTGGCGCTGCGTCCCGGGCATGAAGTGCTGTAGGTCGCGAACGATAGCGTCAGGGCAATCGCGCTGTGCCGTGAGCGACGCCCGGAACTTGTGTTGGTCGACTTAGCGCTGCCGGGCGCGACCGGCCTCACGAGCATCGATGAAATCATGGGTCACACGCCATGCGCGATCTTGGTGTTATGCGGCAACGTCGACGCGGACTCCGCACGCGTTTTCGACGCCATGGGTCGGGGTGCGATTGACGCCGTCGATACGCCTGTCGAGGGTGCTCTGACGTCCGGTGGCTTCGCGACATTCCTAGGAAAGATCGACACGATAGCGAGGCTGGTGGCGACCCCTCGCTACATTCCTGGCGCAGCCAGTATCGGCGACACAATGTCGATCCAGCGCAAGGACCGCCTCATCGCGCTCGGCGCCTCCGCGGGAGGTCCCAGCGCGCTCGCCACTCTATTGCGCGGGCTACCCGGTGACCTGCCGGCGGCAGTCGTCATCGTGCAGCACGTCGACGAGCAGTTTGCCAAGGGAATGGCGACCTGGCTCGGCAAGAGCAGCGCGTTGCCGGTGCGGGTCGCACGGGAGGGTGACGAACTCCTTCCCGGTGTTGTTTTGCTTGCAGCCACCAACGATCACCTCGCCTTCAAAGGCAGTAATCGCATCGGCTACACGCCTGAGCCACGCGACTACACCTATCGACCGTCGATCGACATATTCTTCGAAAGCCTCTGTAAGTGGTGGGCCGGAGATGCGGTCGGCGTTTTGCTGTCGGGTATGGGCCGTGATGGCGCCAAAGGACTCATGGCACTGCGCAGCAAGGGCCTCTACACCATAGCCCAGGACCAGGCGACCAGCGCGGTGTTCGGAATGCCAATGGCAGCGGCGGCACTCGGTGCTGCCGTCGACATCCTTCCGCTCGAGCGGATCGCTCCGCGGCTAGTCGAATTCTGTTGCCGCTTCTAACCATTGAGAAAATGTATGGATCCCACTGAAGTCGACGTGCAGGAAAGGTCGGCAGTCATGGTGCTGTTGGTGGACGACCAGCCAATGATTGGCGAGGCGGTCCGGCGCGCCTTAGCCGGTCACCCGGATATCGCGTTCCACTACTGCGACGATCCTTCCGTGGCTGTCTCGGTCGCCGAGCGCATCAGGCCGACCGTTATCCTCCAAGACCTCGTGATGCCCGGAATCGACGGCCTGACGCTGGTTCGGCACTACCGCGCGAATCCGTCGACGTCAGAGACGCCGGTGATCGTGCTCTCTACCAAGGAAGACCCCAAGGTGAAAAGCGAGGCTTTCGCCGCCGGTGCCTGCGACTACCTGGTGAAGCTTCCAGATGCTATCGAGTTGATCGCGCGACTTCGCTATCACTCAACCACCTATCTGCTTCGGGTGCAGCGCGATGCCGCCTATCGCGCCTTGCACGAAAGTCAGCGTCAGCTGCTGGAGATCAATCTCGAATTGCAGCGGCTCACCAATCTCGACGGCCTTACCGGGCTCAGCAACCGTCGTTATCTCAATGAGTACATGGATTTGAACTGGAAGCTCGCCATTCGCGAGAGATCGGAAATATCGATTCTTATGCTCGACGTCGATGACTTCAAGCGCTACAACGACACGTACGGCCACCTGGCTGGCGACGAAGTATTGAAGCAAATCGCCGCTGCAATACGGGTCAGCTGCCGCCGGCCAACGGACTTCGCCGCTCGCTTCGGCGGAGAGGAGTTCATCGTCGTTCTGCCGCAAACGCCGGCGCGCGCGGCCGAGGCGCTCGGCGCCGGCCTCTGCAAGCGCATCGCCGACCTGCAGATCCCCCACAGCGCCTCGCCGCCCGGCAAGCGCGTGACGGTGAGCATTGGCGGCGCGGCAGCAGTTCCTGACCACGGAGCTTCGGTGTTGTCATTGATTGAGAGTGCCGATAAAGCGTTGTACGAGGCCAAGGCGCTTGGCAAGAGCCGAGTCATCATGAGCGGCGACATCTTGGCGATCGCGCCCAATCTGACGGAGCGCAAACTCGTCGGATGAGGATCGCCAGCGGTTGTCGATTCCAACCAGCCGGGTCAATTCCCCCAAACAACTTCGTCAACAATCTGGCTTGACCCGACTCGATTGTCAGCTTTGAGTTTCGCGGCATTGCGTCAATTCTCGCTCTAACTGCGTTAGCGGCTGGCCGACAGAGAGCCTCTACGAAGCAGTGCGTTTTGAGGAGAGCGTGAGCGTAACGCTGAAAGCAGAGAGTGTGGATTTCGAGGCTGCTTTTCACCAACCCGCAAGGGGCCCGATTCCGTCCGTCGCGGTGCGCGTACCGCTCGAGCTCAAGGTCCCGACGGGCACCGTAAGCTTCCCCGCCCCGCAACACATTTAGATAAGGGACTTTCCCGGGCCCCGGAAGTCCAGCTATGAACTGTGTGCTTGACGGGAATGCTTACGCACCCGCCTGAGATTGTGTCCGTCGCACCCGGACAGGTCGGACCGAAAGTCGGCTCACTACGCACGTAGGGCCGGCCGATCGTCGCAGCACCCGACTCACTCCCTCAGCCGGGCGCTGGATGCGACGGCCCGCTAGTTAATGTCCGCCACGCGACATCGGAGACTCCCATTGGCAGTCACCGATGAGCTTTTAGGCGCTATATCAGCGGGTTGCGAACGCCGAGTCCAGTGGGCGCCGCGTCGGTCAGGAGCCTACCGGCGACGGATCGATTTGGAGGCAATGACCCGCCTGATGATTGGTATCAACAGCCGCACCGGTTCCGGCCTTATGTTCGGTACCGCACGGATCCCTGAGTCCCAGCGCGGCATCGTGAAATAGAGCAGGGTGGGGGTGCCAGCGATGGAAGGGTGGGTCGGGCATCGTCCAGTGACCCGAGAAGCGCTGCTCGCGATATTCGATCGCGTGATCTCAGGCGTCAGGGCGCCGTCGCAGTCCGAGCGCGCATTCGTCATTGCGTGCGAGTTCTGGGCCGCCGCCCAAAACAATGAACTCGCAACGCGCTTCCCGGAGAAGGCCGCGCTCTCGTTCTTGGCGGCGTCGGAGGCATTCCGCTCCATCGGAGCTCGGGATGCCGCAGATGAGCTGCAACGCGTCGTGGGTGCGTGGTCCCGCTCAGGCAGCGTGGACGAGCGAAAAGGTCATCTCGCGGGCCTCGGATGTCGGTTGGCTTTCGGCGATGACATCGAATCAACGATTGCCGCATACGCCGGCAATGTCCTGCGCACTCTGCGCGCGGACGTGAAGTGGCGCAGCAACTTGGACGCCTGA
This sequence comes from uncultured Steroidobacteraceae bacterium, assembly GCA_964395195.1. GTDB lineage: Bacteria > Pseudomonadota > Gammaproteobacteria > Steroidobacterales > Steroidobacteraceae > CAIKZZ01. The sequence continues at coordinate 147 of CAYNCY010000255.1, read as the reverse complement.
AAACGACAGAGTGCCAAACGGAATGTAAAGCACGCCAGGCACCCGAAGTGCGTAGCAGCGGCCCATCAAGAGTCGACGATGGATAGGGCCGCGCGGGGAGACACTGCCAGCGACACCGGTAAATCGCCACGCAGCGTTCGATTGACG
>CAYNCY010000254.1:0-5704 GCA_964395195.1 uncultured Steroidobacteraceae bacterium | reverse complement strand
CTTTGCGGCGGAACTGGCCGTCAGCAAGGCGCGCGTGCAGCGCAAGGTCGTCTACATCGTCTGCATGCGGGATGCGACCGAGCGCAAGCTCGCCGAGTCCGCGACGCGCGAGAGCGAAGCGCGCTACCGCCTGCTCGTCGAGAACGCGCCCGAGGCGATCGTCGTGCTCGATGTCGACCGCGGCTGCTTCGTCGACTGCAACGACCACGCCCTCAAGTTCTTCAAGATGGAGCGCCTGCAGCTCCTCTCGGCCGGTGCCGAGCGCATCAGCCCCTCGCACCAGCCCGACGGCACGCCGTCCTTCGGCATCGTGCGTGGCTACATCGATCGCGCGCTCGCGGGCGATACGCCGGTGTTCGAGTGGGTGCACATCGACGCCAACGGCAAGGAACTGCCGTGCGAAGTCAGGCTCGTCGGCCTGCCGAGCGCCGGCCGACGCCTGGTGCGCGGCTCGATCACCGACATCACCGAACGAAAGCGCGCCGAAGTCTTTGCGATGGGCGAACGGCGGGTGCTCGAGCGCCTCGCCTCGAACGCCTCGCTCGAGTCAGCGCTCGAGGCGATCTCGGACGTCGTCGAGAAGATGCACGCCGGCGATCGCTGCGCGGTGCGGCTGCTCGGCGCCGACGGGGTGCTCCGGCACATCGTCGCGCCGAAGCTGCCGCGCGAGTACTGCACGGCAATGAACGAAGTGCCGGTGGGCCTTCGGTTCGGCTCGTGCGCCGCCGCCGTCTATCTCGCGCGCCCGGTCATCGTCGCCGACATCGCGACCGACCCCTTCTGGGAGTACCGGCGCGACGCGGCGCTGCGCTCGGGGCTTCGGGCCTGCTGGTCGAACCCGATCCACGCCTCCGACGGCAAGATCATCGGCACGCTCGCGGTCTACCTCAATTCGCCGTGCACGCCGGCCGGGCGGGATGCGGAGCTGACCGCGCGCATGACCCAGCTCGCAGGCATCGCCATCGAGCGACGTCGCAGCGAGGATGCGCTTCGGGCGAGCGAGGGGCGCTTCCGCGGGCTCTTCGAGCACGTCGTCGAGGGGGTCTACCAGCGCGATCCCGATGGCGTCATGCGTGCCGCGAACCCGGCGCTGGTGCGCATGCTCGGCTTCGACAGTGCCGAGCAGCTGATGGCGCTGACGACGACCGAGCACCTCTTCGTCGATCCGAGTCAGCACGCGGCGATCCGCGACCGGCTGCTGCGCGATGGCGAGGTTCGGAACGCCGAGTACGAACTGCGTCGTCAGGACGGCCGCATCATCACCGTCGTCGAGAACGCTCGGCTCGTCCGCGACGTCGCCGGCAACGTGACCGGAACCGAGGGCACGCTCTCGGACATGACCGAGCGGCGCCGCGCGGAGCTTGCGGTGCACGCCGAGAAGGAGCGGGCGCAGGTGACGCTGCAGTCGATTGGCGATGCGGTCATCACGACCGACGCCGTCGGCGTCATCGACTATCTCAACCCGGTCGCCGAGCAGCTGACCTCCTGGCGCTTCGACGAGGCGCGTGGCAAGACGCTCGATGAGGTGCTCAGGGTCGTCAACGAGGCGACGCGCCAGCCGAGCGAGAGCCTGGTGGCGCGCTGCCTGCGCGAGGGCCGCGTGATCGTCGGCAACGACCAGGGCGCGCTCATCGACCGCGCGGGCCGCGAGGTTGCGATCCAGAACTCGGCCGCTCCGATCCGTGACCGCGGCGGCCGGCTCCTCGGGACCGTGGTGGTCTTTCGCGACGTCAGTCGCGAGCGGCGCCTCAGGCGTGCGCTCTCGTACCAGGCGACGCACGATGCGTTGACCGGCCTCATCAACCGGCGCGAGTTCGAGCATCGCCTGCACGCGGCGCTCGCCGAGACCCGCGCCGAGGTGCCGATGGAGCACACGCTCGTCTACGTCGACCTCGACCAGTTCAAGGTCGTCAACGACACCTGCGGCCATCCGGCCGGCGATCGGCTGCTCAAGCAGGTGACGAGCCTCCTGCAGGCGCGCGTGCGCACCAGCGACACGCTCGCGCGCCTCGGCGGGGACGAATTCGGCATCCTGCTGCAGGACTGCGGCCTCGACCAGGCCACGAAGATTGCCGAGGGGCTGCGCCAGGGCATCCGCGACTTCCGCTTCGAATGGGCGGGCGAGCCGCTCAAGATCGGCGCCTCGATCGGCCTCGTGACCGTCGACCGGAACACCGAGACGGTCGCGGCGGTGATGAGCGCGGTCGACGTCGCCTGCTACGCGGCCAAGGACGGCGGCCGCAACCGCGTCCACGTCTACCAGTCCGACAACGTGCCGACGCGCCACAAGGAAATGCAGTGGGTGTCGCGCCTGCAGCGCGCGTGCGACGACGGGCGGCTCGAGCTCTTTCACCAGCCGATCCGCGCCATCGGCAAGAACCCGGACCGCGAGGCGCACTACGAGCTGATGCTCCGGATGCGGGACGAGCAGGGCGGTCTCGTGCAGCCGGTCGAGTTCATCCCGGCGGCCGAGCGCTACAACGTGATGCCGATGATCGACCGCTGGGTCGTCAAGCAGGTGCTCGGCACCATCCTCGGGCGGGGCCGGATCGGCGAGCACGCCAACTTCGCGATCAACCTGTCGGGCACGACGCTCTCGGACGAGGGCTTCCTCGAGTTCCTGCTCGGCGAGCTCTCAACCGCGGAGCTCCGGCCGGGTTCGCTCTGCTTCGAGATCACCGAGACCGCGGCAATCTCGAGCCTGTCGAGCGTCGTGTACTTCATGGGCGAGCTCAGGGATCGCGGCGTGCGCTTTGCGCTCGATGACTTCGGCTCCGGACTCTCCTCGTTCTCGTACCTGAAGACGCTCCCCGTCGAGTTTCTCAAGATCGACGGCCAGTTCGTCGAGCACGTGGTCCGCGACCGGGTCGATCGCAGCATGGTCGAGGCGATCTGCCAGGTCGCGCGCGCGATGGGCATCCGCACGATCGCCGAGCGCGTCGAGTCGAAGGAAGTGCTCGATGCGCTCGCGACGATCGGCGTCGACTACGCGCAGGGCTTCTACATCGCCGAGCCCGCGCCCATCGCGACGCTGCCGGCCGGCGGTGGCAAGCGGGGCCTGTTGCGCTGACGGGGCGAAGCCGCCTCGTCTACAATCGGCTCACCGGGCCCCTCGAGGCCGCGATCGAGCCCAGAGTCACGGTGTCTCCACCCGAGCGTGCTTCCCCGACCGCCCCTGCGGTTCCCGCGGCTCCCGTTCCCGGCCTCCTGGGTCCCCGTGACCCGCCGCCGTTCACGGTCTACCGCCCGGCCGGCTCCGCCCGGGCGCTCCTCAGTTGCGATCACGCCAGCCGGGCGATGCCGCTGTCGCTCGAGCACCTCGGCCTCCCGGCGCGCGCCCGCTCGCGCCACATCGCCTGGGACATTGGCGCCGCGAACCTGACGCGGGCGCTCGCGGATCGGCTCGACGCGACGGCGGTGCTCGCCGGGTACTCGCGCCTCGTCGTCGACTGCAACCGCCGCCTCGAGGATCCCTCCTGCTTCCTGAGCCTCGCGGACGGTGATCCCGTCCCGGGAAACGTCGGCCTGACGCCGGCGGCGATCGCCGAGCGCGCACGCGCCTGCCACGAGCCGTACCACGCGGCGATCGCGGCCCGGCTGGCCGGCGCACGGCAGGCGGGGCGGGTACCCGCGCTCATCGCGATCCACAGCTTCACGCCCGTGATGAGCGGATTCGTCCGTCCCTGGCACGTCGGGGTCCTCTGGGACCGGGACGGGCGCATTGCGCTGCCGCTCCTTGAGTCGCTCCGGACCGAGGCCGGTCTCACCGTGGGCGACAACGAGCCCTATTCGGGGCGGCACCCGGCCGACTACACCGTGGACCGGCACGCCGGCCAGGCGGGTCTCCCGCACGTCTGCATCGAGGTCCGCCAGGACGAGCTGACGACGCCGAGCGGGGTGGAGCGCTGGACCAACCGGCTCGCGGGCGCATTGACGCCGATCCTGGCCGACGACAACCTGTACCGGATCCGGGACGTTCACGCCGAGTAGACGACGGGGGACTGACATGTCGAAGGAGCCGCCGCTGACCGTCGGAATCGAAGAGGAGTACCTCCTCGTCGACCTGAAGACGCGCGACCTTGCCAACGATCCGCCGCACGGGCTCATCGAGGAGTGCCAGCAGCTGTGCGGCGGGCAGGTCAGCCCCGAGTTCCTGCGCGCGCAGATCGAGATCGGCACCAAGGTTGCGAGGACCATCCCGGAGGCCAAGGCCGACCTCAAGCACTTGCGGCGCAGCGTCGTCGAGGTCGCGCGGCGCCACGGCCTCGCGCCGATCGCGGCATCGACCCACCCCTTCGCGCGCACGATCCAGCAGAAGCACACCGACAAGGACCGCTACGTCGCGCTCGCCCAGGAGATGCAGGCGGCCGCGCGGCGCATGCTGATCTGCGGCATGCACGTGCACGTCGGGCTCGCCGACAACGAGCAGCGCATCGACCTGATGAACCAGCTCACGTACTTCCTGCCGCACTTCCTGTCGCTGTCCTCGTCCTCGCCCTTCTGGGAGGGCGAGCAGACCGGGTTCAAGTCGTTCCGGCTGACGATCTTCAGTGCGCTGCCGCGGACCGGGTTGCCCGAGCGCTTCGCGAGCTGGGGCGAGTACCAGCGGCACATCGACCTCCTGATCAAGACCGGACTCATCCAGGACACGACCAAGATCTGGTGGGACCTGCGCCCGAGCTCGCGCTACCCGACGCTCGAGACGCGGATCATGGACTGCTGCACGAGCGTCGAGGACTCGGCCTGCCTCGCGGCCCTCGTGCAGACCTCGCTCCGGATGCTCTATCGCCTGAGCCGCAGCAACCAGCAGTGGCGCGCCTATGCGGATCTCCTCCTCACCGAGAACCGCTGGCGCGCGATGCGCTACGGCACCGACGGCGGCCTCCTCGATCTCGCGCGTGGCGAGCTCGTGCCGTTCGCGGAGCTGCTCGAGGAGATGATCGCGATGCTGCGCGAGGACGCGATCGCGCTCGATTGCCTCGCGGAAGTCGAGCACGCGCGCACGATCCTCGCGCGCGGCACGAGCGCGCACCGCCAGGTCAAGGTCTTCGAGGACGCGAAGTCGCGCGGCGCGAGCGAGCGCGAGGCCTTGAGTGCCGTGGTCGACTGGCTGGTGCGGGAGACCGCGAGCGGGCTCGACTGACCGTGGCTGCGACGCGCCGAGTCGCCGCCACGCACCGGTACTTCCCTTCGGTTCCATCAATGCGGCAGCCCCGTGCGGAGACTGGCGTGACCCTGCTTTCCCGTCCGATCGCCGCGTGCGCGCTCACGCTGGCATTTTCATTCCTGCCCGGCCGCGCCGGCGCCGCGGGCGATTTCAAGGTCGTGCATCCGCCGGGTGGCGGGGAGTGCGTCTACGGCGAGCTGACCGGCTCCGGCACCGTGTCCGAGGCGCTCGTTTACATGCTCCGCCAGGCGCACACCCACTTCGGCGACCGCCCCGAGGTCGGCAAATTCTTCGCCTCGCGCGACGGCAGTTCCGTCGCGACCTTCTTTACCGTCACGGCCAGGAACCAGGGCAACAAGCCGATGGCCGGACTCCTCATCGTTGCGGTCAAGAAAGATGGCTCGGGGTCCGCGGCGGCGCTCTACGACGAGCGTGCGCGCTTCTCATCGACCGAGCCTGGCATGATGAAGGCGCTCGCCCAGGTGTGGGAGCCGGTGCGGGGTGCCGCTTCGCGCGCGCCGGCGCCGGCGCCGGCGG
>CAYNCY010000253.1:0-5810 GCA_964395195.1 uncultured Steroidobacteraceae bacterium | reverse complement strand
GAGCGCGCGAACGACCTGCGCGACTTCTATCGTGCGATCCAGCGCGACGAGCGGCGCACGGCGGTCCTCGTCAGGACGGCTCACTGACCGGAACGGTCGCGTGCCCCGATGCCGGGAGGAGGACGCGGAGCGCGGCGCACGCCCTCATGTTGAACATCACTTACAGTCCGTATGTTATTGATAATTAGATTTTTTATTAACGACGGGTCCGGCGAGTGCGCTGCCGGCGCGCGTTCGACGCAGTCGTCCTTCCTCTGATCAGGTCCTGGTTCGGCACGCTCGGGAACCGGTCCGGGTTGCTGCGTACGATTGCATCGGCAGAGGCGTTCGACACGGCCCTGCGTTCGCCGGCCTCGCTGGCGCGGACCACCGAGCGGTCGAGGATGTACTCCTGAACCCCTTAGCGCAGCTGGAACGCGCGGAATGAGAAGACCCTCAGCCAGTCGATGAGCGGCTGTGCGCAGTTCGACATCGCCACCAAGGGGGCACGTGGAACGACCTGCACGTCGAGGGCTCCAGTGGCATCGGGCGCATGCTGCAGCCCAGCTACTCGCGCATGAACCTGCGCGTCGGCATCAACCCCGCGAGCGGCCACTGGCTCGCGGAACTGTACATTCGCAACCTCGCCGAGACGAACGCGATCGTGTACGCCAACACCGGCAGCGTCGACTTGCGCGAGACGACGACGGAACCCCGCGTAATCGGCCTGCGCCTCAAGTACCGCTTCGGCAAGGAGACACAGTCGGAGTGAGCGTCGCCGGGCCGGTCGCCCGCGATCGCCTCACGGGGCCGCGCGCGCCGTCCATTGCCGCAGGTACGCGGAGCGGATAGCATGACTCGGGGGTGATCGTGCCTGCTGTTCGCGATTGTGCGAAAAGCGGACACGTGCGAACAACAAGATCCACTGGGGAGCACGGATGCTGAGCCTGATTCTCGGCGCATCGCGTTGCCTTGCCCGTCCGTCGCGGGGGCCGGTAGCGGGCGTCGTCGCCTCACCTCGCCGCGCGTCCGCCATCCTCATCCTGCTGGCTTGCGTCGGCGCCGCGATGCCCGCGCACGCGTTCGACTGGCTGCCGCTGCCCGCGGACGAGATCGCGATGACGAGCGTGCCGGAGGCTCCCAACGTTCCGGCCGTCTACCTCTACCGCCAGGTCGACCGTAACGACGACACCGGCTACGAATTCGAATACCGCCGCATCAAGGTCCTCACCGAAGAGGGTCGGAAATACGGCGACGTGCAGATCATGTTCATCCCGACCGTCACGTACATCCGCCAGATCCAGGCGCGCGTCATCCACCCGGACGGCCGGATCGTGAATTTCGACGGCAAGGTGTACGAGCAGACGATCATCAAGGCGCGGGGCGCCAAGCTCGTTGCCAAAACCTTCACGCTGCCCGACGTGCAGGTGGGCAGCATCGTCGAGTACAGCTTCCGCCGCGAGCTGCCCGAGTACCTGATCTACGACTCGCAGTGGCTGCTGAACGACGACCTCTTCACGCGGCACGCCAAGTTCTCGCTGGTCAAGAATCGCACGCTCAGCCTCGCCTACAGCTGGCCGCTTGGCCTGCCGCCGGGCGCCAAGAAGCCGGAATCGGTCAATGGCACGATCCGGCTCGAAGTCGACAACGTGCCGGCCTTTGTCACCGAGGAGTCGATGCCGCCCGAGAGCGCGCTGAAGCTGCGCGTCGACTTCGTGTATTCACCCAACTCCCACATCGATACCGACGTGGCGAGCTACTGGAAGCACTACGGCCAGGAGTCCTATCGCGAGGTCGCGAAGTTCATCGACGAGCGCCGGGCGATGGAGAAGGCGCTCGCGCAGACCATCGACGCCGCCGACTCACCCGACGCGAAGCTGCGCAAGCTCTACGCGCGCGTGCAGAAGGTGCGCAATCTCTCCTTCGAAACGGAGGTGACCGAGCAGGAGAAGAAGCGCGAGGACCGCAAGGAGAACCACGACGTCGAGGACGTCTGGAACCGCGGCTACGGAACGGGCGAGCAGATCACGTGGCTCTTCCTCGCGCTCGCGCGCACCGCCGGCTTCACCGCGGACCCGGTCGAGGTCTCGACGCGCAACAAGCATTTCTTCAGCTCCGCGATGATGAATTCCAACGACCTCAACACGAACGTCGTGCGGGTGAGGCTGGACGGCAAGGACCTCTGGTTCGATCCCGGCGCGCGGTTCACGCCGTACGGCGTGCTGCCGTGGGCGGAGACCGCGGTGAAGGGCCTGTGCCTCGACAAGGAGGGCGGCACCTGGATCTCGACGCCCGTCTCGGTTGCCACCGACTCCAGGACCGAGCGGAAGGCCGTGGTGAAGCTCACGGAGCGCGGCACGCTCGAGGGCAAGGTCGTCGTCACCTACACCGGCCTCGAGGCGCTGGAGCGACGGCTGTCGGAGCGCAGCGAGGACGCGCAGAACCGCAAGCAGTTCCTCGAGGACGAACTCAAGGAAGCCATACCGACCGGCAGCGACGTGACGCTGACGAACGCGCCCGACTGGGACAGCTCGGACCCGACGATGGTCGCCGAGTTCGATATCTCCGTGCCGGGATATGCGACCTCGGCCGGGAGCCGCCTGCTGCTGCAGGCGGGGCTGTTCGGCGCCGGCGAGCGGCACTCCTTCGAGCACGCCGCGCGGGTCCACCCGGTCTACATCTCCTATCCCAACGAGCAGGAAGATGACATCGAACTCACACTGCCACCGACCCTGCAGGCGAGCAGCCTTCCGCAGCCCACCGACGTCGATCGCGCGGCGATCCTCTACTCGAGCCACGTGGAGCAGGCGGGCAGCAAGCTCCACCTGACGCGCCGCCTGACCGTGCGCTTCATCTTCGTTGCCGTCAAAGAGTACAACTCGATCTTCGATTTCTACCAGCGAGTGAGGGCGGGCGATGAAGAGTCCGTGGTGCTGTCCCGTGCGAAGCCGACCCAAGCGCACTGACCGGGGTCTCCTCGCCCGCGCGCTCGCCGTGTGCTGGCTCGCGCTCGGCGCGGCGCCGGCCCTGGCCTCCGACCCGCCGGACTGGATGAGGGCGCTCCCGGGCGCTCCCGTCCCGGCCCACGAGGACAAGGCGGACGCCGTCCTCCTCTATGCCGAGACGATCCTGACGGTCGAACCGAACGGCAAGCTCAAGCGAATCGAGCGCGGCGCGTACCGGGTCCTCAGGCCGGATGGCGAGCGTGTCGGGCTCATCAGCACGCCCTTCGACGCGCAGAGCCCCGTCACCGACATCCACGCCTGGAGCATCCCGCCCGCCGGCAAGTACTTCGAGGTCAAGAACCGCGATGCGATCGAGGCCGCCTACTCGGCCGTCGACGGCGCGGAGCTCATTTCCGATCTTCGCGTCAAGATCCTGCGCGTGCCCTCCGCGACGCCGGGCAGCATCGTCGGCTACGAGATCGCGCACGATGAGCAACCGTACCTCCTGAACGACGAGTGGGTGATCCAGGGGGAGTACGCCCTCGGCGAGTCGCGTTACACGCTCGAACTGCCGGTCGGCTGGGACTACAAGGCGACCTGGATCAACCACGCCGAGGTGACGCCGGTCGCCTCGGGCAATCGTCGCTTCACCTGGACCGTGACCGGCCTGCCCGCCATTCCCACCGAGGAGTCGATGCCGCCGTTGCACGGCTTCGCCGCACGGATGGTCGTGTCGCTGAGACGCCCCGGCAGCGAGCCGCACGGCTGGCTGAGCTGGGGTGATGTCGGCAGCTGGTACGCCGAGCTCACGCGCGGTCGCCGCGACGCATCGCCCGCGATCCAGCAGAAGGCGGCGGAACTCGCCGCGTCCCAGGCGACGACGCTGCGCAAGATCCGTGCCCTCGCCCACTTCGTGCAGAGCGATATCCGTTACGTCGCGATCGAGCTCGGCATCGGCGGCCAGCAGCCCCATCCCGCGACCGATGTGTTCGAGCACCACTACGGCGATTGCAAGGACAAGGCAACGCTGCTCGCCGCGATGTTGAAGACGATCGGAGTCGACTCGTACTACGTCCTCATCAACACCGTGCGCGGGACGATTGCGGCCGATTCGCTCCCGAACCTGGGGTTTGACCACGTCATCCTCGCGATCCCCCTCCCCGCCGGCACCAACGATCCGACGCTGCTCGCCACGGTCACGCATCCGGTCCTGGGAAGACTGCTGTACTTCGATCCGACGGACGAACGCACGCCCTTCGGTGGACTCGCGGGGCCCTTGCAGGCGAACTACGGCCTGCTGGTGGCGCCGGGTGGCGGTGAGCTAGTGGCGCTGCCGCAGCTCGCGCCCGACACCAGCAGCATCACGCGCACGGCGAAGTTCGCGCTCGATGAAAAAGGCATGCTGACGGGCGAGGTCACCGAACTCTGGACCGGCGATCGCGCGAACTCGCAGCGCGCCCGCCTGCACTCGGTGACGCGCGCCGAGGACCGCATCAAGCCAATCGAGACGATGATGGCGCATGCCCTCTCGGAGTACGCCATCGTCAAGGCCGCCGTCGGCAACGCGGACTCCTCCGACGGACCCTTCGAGTGGCACTACTCGATCGAGGCGCCCCACTACGCAAAGGCGACCGGCGACCTCCTCCTGGTCCGGCCGCGTGTCTTTGGCGAAAAATCGAACTCCCTGCTCGAGAAGAAGGAGCCTCGCCACCACCCGATCGAGTTCGACGGACCGATCCACGATTCGGACGTCTTCGAGATCACGCTGCCGCCGGGCTTTGAGGCCGACGAGCTACCCCCGCCAGCCCGCCTCGACTACGACTTCGGCTCCTACCGCAGCAAGACCGAAGTCGTCGGTCACGTGATCCGCTACAGCCGCTCGATCGAGATCAAGCAGCTGAGCGTCCCGGTGGCGCACGCGAACGACCTCAAGGAGTTCTATCGGGCGATCTATGCCGACGAGCGGCGGACGGCGGTCCTGGTCAAGGGCGCCCACTGAGCGACGCTGTCGGGCACGTGGACCCCGGAAGTCATGGACGGATGCCGCTCGAGGCGCTGATCCAAATGGCTTCAAGTAGATTCTGTAACTACATGATCTTTCTAAACTTATCGTTCGACTATCCTGATCTGAACCGCGCTCGCGGCCTCGTCAGTAATCCTTGCCCCTGATCAGATCCTGGTTCGGCACGATCTGGAAGCGATCGGGATTGCTGCGCACGAGCGCATCCGCGTAGTCGTTCGAGACGGTTCCCCGCTCCGACCGGTCGTTGTCACGGACGACCGAGCGATCGAGCACGTAGTCCTGGAATCCCTTGCCGCCGCGGTCGATGTCGTCCAGGTGCTGGTTGAACGACGCCGACTGCCGGTCGAGGGCCGACATGTGCTGGTCGAACGCGGCCGTGCTCGCCTCGCGCCGCGCGTTGATGGCTGCGGCTTGCGCCTGGGCGCGGTTGGCATCCGCCTGGATGCGGTTCATGTCCGCCTGGTGCATCCGGTTGATGACCTGCGCGTTCTGCCGGTACGAATGGATCACGGCCATGAGCGTCGCCTCCTCCTCGTCCGCGAACCTCACCGGGATGTTGGAGCCGCTGACACTGAGCGCGCGGGGCCCGAGCGCGCCAACGCGCACGCTCCCCTTGCGCGGTCCCACGCCGTCGTTGTAGTCGACGTTGAAGATCACCTGGATCGCCTGGCCAGGCAGGTTCGTCCGGTTGAGAACCCTGTACGTCCCGGGCGGCAGTCCCCTGGCCTGACGGACCTGGTTGTTGACGGTCACGAAATTGTTGAAGAGGTCGCCCGAGAGCGGTGGCAGGTTCTGGTAGATGAGGCCGAGAAAAACCATCTCGCCGTGATCACCGGCCGCGGTCAGCTGGCCACCCGACACGG
>CAYNCY010000252.1:0-5833 GCA_964395195.1 uncultured Steroidobacteraceae bacterium | reverse complement strand
GCACTGCGGCCTGCCGTTCGAGGAGGCGTGCCTCAGGTTCTACGAGACCGAGCGGGTGGTGCAGACGATCAGCGCCGAGCAGGTGCGACAGCCCATCTACTCGGACTCGGTCGGGCAGTGGCGCCACTTCGAGCCGTGGCTCGGGCCGATGAAAGCGGCGCTCGGCGACCTCGTCGAGCGCTACCCGATCCTCGGCGGCTGACGGACGTGCGCGGGTTGTCCGCGCACGTCCCTGGGATCCGCTACTTCGTCGCGAGTTTCGTGAACTCGAGCGTCACGCGGCGGTTCTGCGCACGGCCTTCCTCGGTCGTGTTCGGCGCGATGGGGCGCGTCTCGCCGTAGCCCGTCGCGGTCAGCGAGGCGGCCGGAATGCCCTTGCCGACCAGGTAATCGCGCACGGCCGCGGCGCGCCGCTCCGAGAGCTTCACGTTGTAGGCGTGCTTGCCCTTGCTGTCGGTGTGGCCGCCGAGCGTCGCGGGCGCACCCGGACGGAGCCTCAGGAGCGCCACGACGCCATCGAGCACGCTCTCCGAGGCCGCAGTCAGCTTCGCCGAGTCGAAGTCGAAGTTGACGCCGCGGAGCACAATCTCCTCGATCTCGCAGCCGTCTGCGTCGACCTTGATGCCGGGCGGCGTGCCGGGGCACTTGTCGAGGTAGTCGGGCACGCCGTCGTGATCTGAATCGAGCGGGCAGCCGACCGAGTCGACCTTGACGCCGGCGGGCGTATTCGGACAGCGGTCCTGGTCGTCCGGTACGCCGTCGCCGTCGGAGTCCTTCGGCGGGGGCGGCGCGGCCGGCGGCGGCGGCTCGGGCGGAACGACCAGTTCCTTGGTCACGACCACCGGTGCCGCCGGGCGGCCCCAGTTGTACTGGACGCCGATGCCCATCAGGAAATCGGCCGGCTGGCCCTGGTGCGGGTCCGTCATCCAGCTCTCGTGCCAGCGACCCTTGGCCTCGAGCCGCAACTGCAGGACGCCGGAGGAGTCGGGCTCCGAGTAGATGTGCGCGAGGATGCCGAGTCCGCCCTGGATCATGACCCGCTGGTAGTTGCCGACACCCGTGCGCGTCTCGTCGGAGTCGACGATGCCGAACGTGAAGTAGGGGTGGATCTTCGCGTCGCGGTAGAAGTGCCTCAGAAAATCGAGGCTGAGCGCGTTGATGTCGAGCGTGCCCGTGTCGATGGCGCTCTGGAAGCGACCGTGGCTGAACGCAGCCTCGAGCGACCAGGGCGTCGACAGGTTCTTGCCGATGGCGGCGCCGATCGCGTTGTCATCGCCGACGTGCCGGTCACCGCCGGCCCTGACGTCGTACAGCATCGGTGCCACGTACCACTGGCCGACGGTGTCCTCGGCGGCGGTCGCGGTTCCCGCGAAGGCGAGGTAGAGGAGGCCAAGGACCAGCCCGGCCGCGCGCGATTTCTGCATGTTGTGTGTCCCTTGGTGTGCCCCGAACCCCGTCCGTGGGCTTTGCGGCCCGTCCGGGCCCCGCGCAATTCTACCCGAGCCGCCCGACCCGCGCCGTCGCCTCAGGGGCTTTCAAAAGCGGGGTGGTGGACGCGATCGCCGGGCTTCCAGCCGAGCTTGGCGGCGGTGCCGCCGGCGAACTCGAGCACGCCCGTGACGAGGCCCATCGAGCTGATCGTGGCCGTCGACATCGGCGTCGCGTTCTCGACGATGCGGATGATACGGCCGTCCGCGCGCACGAAGACGAGGTCGAGCGGGATGTACGTGTTCTGCATCCAGAACGAGGCGACCTGCGGGGCGCCGAACAGGAACAGCATGCCCCGCTTGGGGGGCAGTGACTTCACGTACATGAGACCCTGTTCCCGGCGTGGCTCGGTGTCGGCCACCCACACGCGGTACGACTGGCTCGTGCCGTGCGCATCGATCGTGACCTCCACGCTCGGGAATTTCGAGAGGGGCTCGGGCTTGTCGGCGCCCTCGGCCAGGGCCTCGCTCGCGCCGAATACGATGAGTGCGCCGAGGAAGGCGCAGGCGACGCGCCTCAGCCCTCGGGCGGTTTCGCGGGCGCCGGAGCGATGAGCGGCGAGGTCGGCGGGGGATCGGGTTCCCATGTCAGCTGTCCGCGAAAGTCGAAGGTGGACAGCATTATCGCACTCCGGGAGTCACCGACGGCGCGCGCGGGCTCGAGGCAGAAGCCCCGGGCCTCGATGCGCCAGTGGCGGGACGGAGTGCCGGCGGCGGGCTTGGCGGTGGGGAGCTCCGGTACCTCGAGCGGGTACTGGTGGACGCTGTCGAGCACGCACTTGTCGCCCCCGCGCGTGCTGTAGAGCCCGCCGCCTTCGCGAATCAACGTCACGTTGACGGGCACCGCGCGCCCCTCGGCACCTTCCGGCAGGTGCGGCACGCCGAAGACGAGCGTCAGATGCTCGGCGCCGTGCGCGCCGCTGAAGGTGACTCGCAGGCCCTCGCCATCCGGCCGGCGCATGCCGTCGCAGTTCATGTCCTTCGCCTGCCACTCGATCGCACCCTCGATGGCGCCGGCGACCCGCGCCTCGAGGTACGCATCGATCGGCAGTGCGCAGCTCACTCCGGGTCCCGCGACAGGAGGAGTCCGCGGGCGAGCGCGCCGTGCGCGGCGCCAAGGCCGCGCGCGGCATGCAGGAACGCCGTCAGCAGGAGGACACCGAGGACCGAGACCACGAGTGTCGCGGGGAACGGCAGGAACCAGCCGTTCATCTGCACGCCGCCGTGATCCACGCCGAACCAGCGCAGGATCGCAGCGAAAGGCGCGAAGATCAGTCCGACGCTCAACGACAGTGCGACGACCGCCAGCACGAAGTAGAAGATGCCGAGCGGCAGCATCAGCAGCAGGTAGAGGAGCGTGGACCAGGTCCGCGGGTCCGTGAGCATCTCCTTGATGCGCGTGCCGATCGGTGTGCCCGGCGTCGAGCGCACGGGGCGGCGCGGCATGCGGACTCCGAGGAGTCCTTCGACGATCCGCCCCTCGGTCAGCGACAGCACGCGCGTGAAGCCGATGAACAGCAGGAAGAAGGCGATGCCGACGACCGTAAAGGCGAGTCCGAGCGACAGCGCAGAGCCCGTGACCGTGACGACGAAGAAAAAGATCCCGGTCACCAGCGACAGCAGCATGTAGAAGACCGCCGTCCACGCGCGGCTGTCGCTGTAGACGCCGAAGAAGCGGCCGAGGGCGCTCGCATGCGCCCGCGGCGGCGTCGGGCGTGTGGCCGCGCGCACCGTCTTCTCCGTGGTTCGGTAGGCCTCGGCGACCTCATCGGGTGCGCCGTAGGTGCTCGCGATCAGTTCGAGCACGTCCGCCTCGCTCTTGCCCGGATGCTGGCTGAGCTCGGCGCGCAGGTACTCCTCCGCATCGTAGAGCGCGTCCTGGATCAGCGCCGGGTCCTCGCCCTTGAGCGCGTCCTTGAGCTGTTCGAGGTACTGATCGATCGAACGGGGGGCTGGCCGAGTCATGGGCGGCTCACTCTGATGTGGATGTTTCGGGCGCGGCGTCGGGGCCGGCCGCGGTGTCGACGAAATCGCGGGTCGCCTGCCACGTCGCGCGCCAGCGCGCGCACGTCTCGCGGCCGGACGCGGTGATCTTGTAGTAGCGGCGCGGGGGGCCTGAGTAGGACGGCACCACGCGGCTCGCGAGGAGTCCGTGCGCGGACAGCGTCCGGAGCACCGGGTAGAGCGCACCCTGCTTCATCGGGCTGCCGCCGTCGCTCATGCCCTGCAGGCGCTTGGCGATCTGGTAGCCGTAGAGATCCTCGCCGGCGCGCTCGAGCACCGAGAGGAGCACGAGCCCGATGAGCCCGGAGTTGAGCTCCTTCTGGAACTTGCGCACCAGCCCGTCGATGTCGAGTGCCTCGGTCGGGCCGGAGTCGGAGAGGATGTCGTCAGGCGATTGCATGATGGAGATGAGTATATAACGAAGTAAACACTAGTCAATACTTAGTAATAGTATTTAGTTGATTCGACCCCCGTAGACGCTCACAAGGGTGACTTTATGGGGTGCTAGACTCGCGCGTCGTCGACTTCGGAAGCGCGTAAGTACATGACGGGTCAGAAATTCACGCTGGAGGTCAATCCGAGCCTCCCGGTGCCGTTACGGCGCCTCGCCGAGCTTGCGACCAACCTCCGCTTCAGCTGGCACCGGCCGACCCGAAAGCTTTTCGAGAGCCTCGATGCCGATCTCTGGCACTCGGTCAGCGGCAATCCGCGCCTCTTCCTGCGCTGCGTCGACCAGGCGTCGCTCGACAAGGCGGCGACGTCGGAGAATTTCCTCGACGAGTACCACCGGGTGCTCCGGGGTTTCGATGCGTACCTGCGCGAGCCCCGAACGGGCGCTGCCAACGAATCGCTCGAGCCGGGTGACCTCGTCGCGTATTTCTGCGCCGAGTACGGCTTTCACGAGAGCTTCCCGAACTACTCGGGCGGGCTCGGGATCCTCGCCGGGGACCACTGCAAGACCGCGAGCGACATGGCGCTCGACTTCGTCGCCGTCGGGCTCCTCTACCGGCAGGGCTACTTCACGCAGACGCTCGACCTCGACGGCAACCAGGTGCCGCAGTACCGCGCACTGAGCTCGCTCGACCTCCCCGTCGAGCGCGCGCTCGATGCGGCGGGCGCTCCGCTCAGGGTCAGCGTTCGCCTCGGCAGCCGCGATGTGATCGCGCAGCTCTGGCGCGCGACCGTGGGGCGGGTGACGGTGGTGCTCCTCGACACCAACCTCCCCGAGAACGCCGAGTCGGACCGCGCGATCACGCACCAGCTCTACGGCGGCGATCGCGAGACGCGCATCCAGCAGGAGATCATCCTCGGCATCGGCGGCGTGCGGGCACTGCGGGCGCTCGGTCTCGCGCCGACGGTGTGGCACATGAACGAGGGCCATGCCGCATTCCTCGGCATCGAGCTCATGTGCGAGTTCGTCGCCGCGGGCTCGAGCTTCGAGGCGGCGCGCGCGGCGACGGCCGCGGCGTGCGTGTTCACGACCCATACGCCGGTCGCCGCCGGACACGACGTCTTCACGCCGGACCTGATCCTCCGTCACTTCGGCGACTACGCGCATCGCCTCGGGCTCGATGCGAACGCCTTCCTCGGGCTCGGCCGCAACGGCAGCAACCCCGACTTCAACATGACCTTCCTCGCGCTCGGCAACTCGCGCCACCAGAACGGCGTCAGCCGCATCCACGGCGGGGTCTCCTCAGAGATCTGCGCGCCGGCGTGGCCCGAGATCCCGCCCGAGGACAACCCGATCGGCTACGTCACGAACGGCGTGCACGTGCCGACCTTCCTGTTCCAGCGCTGGAAGGACCTGTTCGACTCGCGCTTCGGCGAGGACTGGCGACGCCGCCTGTCGGAGCCCGGCTACTGGGAGCGGATCCACGAGCTGCCCGACGCACTCTTCTGGGAGATCAAGCAGGGCATCAAGGCGAGCATGCTGCGCCTGGTGCGCACGCGTCTCCATCAGGGGTGCCAGCGCAACCGCGTGAGCGATGCGCATTTCCATCGGCTCGCGCGCTGGCTCAATCCCGATAGGACCGATGTGCTGACGATCGGGTTCGCGCGCCGCTTCGCGACCTACAAGCGCGCGACGCTCCTCTTCCGCGATCCGAGGTGGCTCGCCTCGATCGTCGGCGATGCCGATCGCCCCGTCGCGTTCGTGTTCGCGGGCAAGGCGCATCCGGCCGATGAGCCGGGGCGGCAGATGATTCGCGAGGTGCACGAGATGTCACAACGACCCGAGTTCCTCGGGCGCGTCGTGTTCCTCGAGGACTACGACATGGGACTCGCGCGCTCGCTGGTCGCGGGCGTCGACGTCTGGCTCAACAACCCCGTCTACCCGCTCGAGG
>CAYNCY010000251.1:0-5837 GCA_964395195.1 uncultured Steroidobacteraceae bacterium | reverse complement strand
GAGCTCGGACAATCGTCACCGGCACGAATGTAGGAACCTACACGGTCAATTGCGACGGCACCGGCGTCGTTACGCGCGTCCTGACCTCCTCGACCGGCGTCGTGACCACCCAGACGGACGACCTCCTGATCACCAAGGCGACATGGTCGGACGGGCATCTGATCGCCACTGCGCTCGAGGACATGGTGAGGACCCCGAGCGCAATTGTTCCGGGTGGGGTCTTCGTGTTTCGAAGCTATACACGCCGGCCCGACTGAGATCGTAGCCGACGGGCGCGGTCTCTCCGGTGGGCCGCGCCATTCATATATCGGTGTCTTCGCGCGGCCACGGCGACGAGTAGGCGCGACTCGCCCTCGCTTTCCGGAATCTCAGCCGAGCGGCCGGGACAACGCTTGTTCACTTACGGGCTCGTTCGTGCGTCCCCTTTTTTTTACCATGGCGTCTACGGTGCGCCGCGAGTGTTTCAGGACTTGCGGGAAATCGCGACGCGGTTGCAGATGAAGTCGGGACCGTGCGGAGGGTGCAGGTAGTTCTGCAGAAGAGGGCGGGTACAGTAAAGCCCAAGGATCTTCTCAAGTATCTGCGGCGGGCTCCGAAGGTAACTCCGCCGGATGGCTGTTAACCCGCTGGTTCGACTCGAGGACTCTTGCTGAACCGGCAGCCACGCCTTCTCCCCCCCACTTGTGACTCCGCGAGTTCAAGGGGAACTCCGCAGACTCCAGTCCCACAGTACCCTTTGGACTTTTTTCGCGACGTACTGCTGGTGGTCGTCGGCTCTGAATCGCTTTCCGGCACGGAAATCACGGCGCTATTCAGTCGTCGGCATTCGACCGGTAGGCTTTCGCCGGACGTTGACGTCGATCAGTCGGTAGACCCAGCCGGCGTTTTGTCAGGGAATGGACCCAGCGGCCTTGCTGAGTCGCACTGCGTTTTCACTTTCGCTCCGCACGAAGCGCGCAAACTCGGATTGGGTCATTCTCATCGGCTCGCCTCCATGCTTGGCAACCCAGTTGTGCAAGTCCTGCCCGGCCAGCGCACGAGCGATATCCTTCGAAAGCCTGTCGACAACACCGATCGGAGTGCCTGCCGGCACCCATATGCCATACCAAATCGGGAAATCGAAACCTGCGACGCCCGCTTCAGCGATCGTCGGCACGTCTGGGAGCAAATTCGAACGCCGCGCCGTCGTTACACCCAGCGGGAACAGTCTGCCGTCGCGGATCGGTTGTAGGGTGATGGAAATCGGCGCCAACATGTACGTGATACGCCCTTCGATCGTCGCCGCGAGAACGTCGGAGATCGCATCGGCCGGCTGGGGAGGCACGTCCGCTACCCTTATGCCGGCTTCAAGGTTGAATTTCACCACACCCAGGTGTGTTCCACCGCCCTCGCCAGTGGAGCCAAACTTGAGATCACCTGGTTTCATCTTCGCCGCGGCGATGAGCTCGAGAACCGTGGTGATGCGAGCCGCTTTGCCCGCGACGAGAACGTACGGCTGGTTGGTGAGCGAAGCGACCGGGATGAAATCCTTCATCGGGTCATACGGAAGCCTCTTCGCGAGTACCGCACTGTACGCCTGAGCACTGGTGTTGATCAGCAGTGTGTAACCATCTGCCGGCGACTTCGCGACGAGTGCCGGGCCCAGCGTGGCACCGGCACCGGGATGGTTCTCTACAGTAACCGGTTGGCCCCACAGCTCGGAAAGCTTCGGGGCGATGGCACGGGCCAACAGATCGGGGCCGCCACCCGCCCCGAACGTCTCAATGATGCGTACTGGATTGGCTGGATATTCGTGCGCGAACGCGGCCATGCCTGTTGAATGCTTGGTCATGACCTCGTCGGTTCCGTCAAAGGCAGGGAGCGACAGCGCGAGCGACGTGATGGGTCCAAGCCGGACCGATAGCTCGCCTTATCGCCATGCAACCATCCGTTCATGCCGCCCCTGAAGTCCAGTTCAGTATGAGCCGGCATGCCGGATAGCCGCAATTCCAACTCAATTGCCGGAAGCCGCACACACACGCTATTCGTGCCAGTTGTCAATCGAAGCAGTTCGTCGACTACTCGTCGAGATTCGCTTTAAAACCGATTCCCCAGCGTTTGAGTACCGGTGCACCAATCAAACCGCGATTCGCTGCAAAGATTCCCACGGTTGCCTGGTCGTGGGATGCACGCTTTCGCTCGAGACGGTCGAACTTGCGGGCCAGGGACTTGTCCGCCTCCAGCAGGGTCCGAATTCGCGCAATCGATCGCACGATCTCGATGTTGTCGGCGATGGCACGGTCGCTGTTGTGCACTGACGACAGCCTCGCCACATCCTGCTCCGCAAACGCGTTTGGGGCATAGCGCCGACCGCCTCGAACGGGTTTCGAGGTCACAGATTGTGATCTCAAAGCTGTCCATTCAGCAGCAGATAGCTCAAACATGAAGTCCGGCGGAAAGCGCCCCAGGTTGCGCCTGACGGCCTGGAACAGGCTGCGAGTCTCCACTCCGTAGAGTGGTGCTAACTGCTCATCAAGAAGGGGCCGCTGGCGGCGGATGATCAGAATGAATTGATCGACTCGTTCGGCGGTGACTGCGTTAGCTGGCGGGCGGCCTGGCATCCGCGGTTAATTCGCCGACATTCGAACTCCACACCCACCGATCCCGCAATACCCATTGGGATTCTTCGCCAGATACTGCTGGTGATTGTCGGCGCTTAAGCTGGAATATCTCGCGGATTCACACAGTTATCGTGCACACGACTGTCGGACGGTCGACTTCCAGTAGACAATCTCGCCTAGTTCTCGGTAGACGCTGCTTGACCATGATTCGCTTATAGGCGAAACTGATGATTGAAGTCCTTCATTACCTGACCCCGGCGGGCAGTGACCCGTTTCAGTCTTGGATCGACGAGTTGAATGACCTTAAGGCCCGAGTGGCCGTCCTGCGCCGCGTTGACCGGATGTCTGCGGGTAATTTCGGGGATCACAAGTTCGTGCGTGGTGGGGTTTGGGAGCTTTGCGTGGACTTTGGGCCTGGGTATCGCGTGTATTACGGGAAACACGGTAAGGCCGTCGTGGTCCTGCTCTGCGCCGGGACCAAGCGAACACAAGGCTCCGACATCGATCGAGCGGTTGGCTTCTTGGCGGAGTATCAGCGGAGACGGCATTGACTAGAAAGGCCAAAACACCGGCTGCCAGAAGCCATGACGATGCCACCGTAGAGAGTCTTCGCCGGGATCCACCATTTGCTGTCGAATACCTCAATGGCGTGTTAGCCGATGGCGATGAGCGGGAATTGATGGTCGCCCTACGTCGCGTTGCCGAGGCTTTCGGGGGCATTTCGAAGCTTGCGGGCAAGGCCAATCTCAATGCGACGACGCTCTATCGAACCCTGTCTCCAAAAGGGAATCCGGAGCTGAAAAGCATGAATTCCATGCTGAAGGCGATGGGGCTTCGTCTCGCTGTCGAGCCTATTCACAATGGTTCGCGGAGAGCGCGAACGCGGCAAACGGCGAAGCGGCTTCTCATGGAGCGGTCAGGCCCCGCAGTGCCGCGTAACATGACTAGCTACTTGCGAAAGGCACCCAAGGTTTTGCCGCGGCGGGACGACAAGCTCAGATAGCGACGTGCGAAGCGACTTGCCGCGCATCGCCGCGAATTGGCTGCCATGCCACCTTACTTTCCGGCTTGCTCTAGCAGGTGGAGTGCTGCCCCACTTTCAGCCAGCAGCCCTGAATTCCCGCAGCTATCCACAGAGAATGCATCATTGGATTTGTCTCTGGATAAGAAGAGCAAATACGCTCTTCCAAGATCCATCCAGAACCTTCCGGAGTCATTCTCCGACCTGATGTCGATCAGCGCGGGCACCTTTCCGCGAATAACCTGCGTAATTCGCACCGAATAGATCGTGGCGGTTGTGCCTTCAGGGTCGGATGGGTCCTCTCGGAGATCCTTTTTGCCTTGCACTGTACCGACCACGATTGCATACGATCTCTTGATCTCCTTGGCCACCAGCACGTGGTAACCGCTGACAAGGTTGTCACCGAGACACACTGCCATAGCGTCCAACGAGGATGCGGCCAGAAACAGCAGCATCAGGAATCTCCGTGCCATCCGCATGGTCGTCATGCCTTCCCCGAGGACTTTCCTAGCACCCGATCACCGGTAGAATTCCGGTAGGCGTTGACGTCGAAATCAGCTGGCGTTTTCCTGCAGAAATATGTGGATGTTGGTCGTGGCCGGCTGGTAACCCTCTGATTTCACGCGAGAACCTGCTGGGTACTGCGGACTACGCCTTCTCCCCCACCTGTAACTCCGCGAGTTTGAAGGGAACTCCACACCCTCCAATGCCACAGTACCCGTTCGGATTCTTCGCGAGGCACTGCTGGTGGAAGTCGGCGCTGAAGGCGGGCTTTCGCGCGTATTCAAGCAGTTATGGCCGGCGTCACTTCCGGACGGTCGACTTCCGGTAGACGATTGTGCCTAACGATCGGTAGATCGGGCCGCGAGTAGCGATCTTGCCGTTTAACGTTAAGCGTTATACGATCTCATCATGATCAAGGGCTTCCGTTGCGATGACACGCGCGCCCTGTTCGAGACAGGCAAGTGCAAGAGATTTTCGGCGATCGCTAAAGTTGCCACGCGCAAGCTAGCTCAGTTGGACGCCGCTGAGACGCTGGAGTTCTTGCGTTCACCGCCAGGGAACCGGCTGGAGGCGCTTAAAGGCGATCGCAAGGGCCAATGCAGCATTCGAGTTAACGAACAGTACCGGATCTGTTTTCGCTGGACTGCTGACGGACCGACCGACGTTGAACGCGTGGACTATCACTGAGGGTTGCGAGGATGTTTAAGAATGGCATGCGACCAATTCACCCGGGCGAGGTCCTCCGGGAGGACTTTCTCAAGCCGCTGGGTATGAGCGCCAATGCTTTGGCGAAGGCACTCAACGTACCCGCACCAAGAATCAACGATGTCGTTCGAGAAAAGCGTGGAATTTCCGCTGATACGGCAATGCGTCTTGCAAGATATTTCGGTGGCGATGCACGGTCATGGCTTAATCTGCAATCGGCGCATGACCTCCGCGTTGCGGAGATCTCCAACGCCAAGCGCATTGAACGGGAGGTTTCTCCGTCAGCGGCCTAGCGCTTTCGGTCGAACTGGCTTAGCAGCGACTGCGATGCGTTTGCTAGATGCCGGGGCGGCGACAATGCCCACAGTCAGTCTGATCGGCAATCAACCGGCGCGGCGCACTTCGCAATCTGCGGCGACAAGACCGGAATGGAATAGTCAATTGACGCCAGAAATCGCTGCAACGCTTCGTAATGCTTTTCTTGCCTTCTGAAGCGGCGCCGAGTTTCCGCAATTGTCCACGGAGAGTTGCGCGCCTACGACGTCGAACGCACCTTCGGTGACGAATAGCAAGTAGTCGACGCCAACCTCTAACGGAAATCGCCCCGTAGAATTTTCGCTGAAAAGCCGCACTCGCTCTCGGGGGCTCCCCTTGAATACACGGCGGATCTCAACGCCGTAGTAGGCTCCCGAGTACGGATCAAGGCCCCACGGTATGTGGCCCCCAAATTGAAAAGGTGGCGCAAGGGCCTTTTCCTTGCCGTCCTCGCCCAGCCAAACCTCGCTTACAACACGCGCCGTAAACACGTACTTGGCGCGGCGGAATTCACGCGACACAGAGTAGTAATCCGGATCGTAGTTGGGTAGCGACTTGTCCCAGCCGGCGCAGTAGGCGGCTGCGCTTCCGGGCAGCCACATCGTGGCCACGATCACGAACATATACGTTGTAGCCTTGAGCTTCATATCATCTGTGATCAGCTTGTCAGAGCTCGTCAAATACCACTGGTT
>CAYNCY010000250.1:0-5878 GCA_964395195.1 uncultured Steroidobacteraceae bacterium | reverse complement strand
GGCCGGGACGGAGATGCAAAGGATTCCCTCGGTTATCATCGTCCACGGAGCTCTCTTCACACGGCCTTTCGACATCCGAAACGCGTGAAAACGATCGAGTGAACACAGGACTCATTCCTGGCCCGGCGCCGCCCCCAACGAAGTTACGCAGCGGCGCTGGCCTGTTGGCGGCTGTCCGAACGACCATAGACTTCTAGGTAGCAACTGCAATGTCAATGAGCGACTCCGATTTACTGCGGGTTGATCTGGCGGCCGCGTTTCAGTGGTTTGCGCGCCTCAACATGCACGAGGCCGTTGCCAATCACTTCAGCTTGGCGACCTCCGCAGACGGATTGAGTTTCCTGATCAACCCGCGCGGGCTGCACTTTTCGCGTGTCACGGCGAGCGCTCTGCTTTTACTTGACGCGCAGGATCGAATCGTCATGCAGCGCGCGGACGCGCCCGATCCCACGGCTTGGCACCTGCACGCGCGACTTCACGCGCGCGTGCCGCAGGCGCGCTGCATCATGCACTTGCATCCGAAGTACTCGACTGCGCTCGCATGCCTGGAGGATCCGACGCTCTATCCAGTCGACATGAACGCCATGCGCTTCTTCGGACGAGTCGTCGTTGACCGCAACTTCGCCGGTATGGCGCTTTCGGACAGCGAAGGTGACCGTATCGCCGACTTGGTCGACCCGTCAAAGACCGTGATACTCATGGCGAATCATGGCGTCATCGTGATCGGGCCAACCGTCGCGGCGGCGTTCGACGAGCTTTACTATTTCGAGCGCGCGGCACGGACACTCATGACGTGTTACGCGACGGGAAGGGCACTGCGTGTCGTGCCGGACTCCGTAGCCGAGCTCACTGAGCAGCAATGGCGGGCGTATGGCCAATCCGCCGTGGATCACCTCGACAATGTGAAGGCCATCCTCAGCGCGGAAGGAAGCACGTTTCGGGACTGAGCGAGTGCCCGCCGCAGCGCCGGCGGACAGCGTGACACCTTCAAATGGGCAGCACCGAGTCCGCGCGCTCGTGCCTCGTTCGCACGGCATCGGCCCGCGGCTGGACGCTAGGCGGCGCCTTCGGCGTGCCCCCGGATACGGGGTTTGCGAACCAGCACGGTCTGCCGTTCCCACGCGACCCCCGATTCGGCCGGCGCAAGCTGGCGCGTGGCTCGTGCCCGATAGACGGCGACCGGGACACCGTTCTCGAAGAGCACACGATTCGCGCCGAGCCGCGGGATCTTCCCGTCGGGGGTCAGCGTCCCGATGAGGTTGAGCGGATCGACGGCATTGAGCGCGACGCGCTCGACGGGATCGGCAACGATGTCCTTGCGGAGCGCCAGCGCGGCTTCCGGTAGCGCGAATTGCTCGCCCGAGAACCCGCTGACGAAGCGGCCGCCCTCGACTTCGCCGCGCGCCTCGAGTCGGCGGTACACATAGAAAAGCTCGCGCCACGGCGGCAGCCCGCTCTCGCGCTCGAGGAGCTTGCGGAACACGACGCCGTAGCGGCGCAGCAGGACCCGCGCGATGTGCTCGACGCGTGGGGCGGCCAGCGACCCCGGCGCCGGTACCGCCGCCGTTGCCGGCGGAACCAGGACCCATCGACCCGCATCCTCGAGCGCATCGACACGCGGACGGCGCATCCGGCGGTGGCGACTGCTCGTGCTCGAGGGTTTGGTCAGGGCGCGCAGACCCGCGAACGAATCGCAATTGACGAGGCCGCGGCTGACGAGTTCGCCGAGCGCCGCCTCGAGTTCGCTGCGAACAAGACCTGTGCGCTGCAGCAAATCCGCGGCGAACGAGGCGCCGTGCGCGCGGAGGTCTTCGACCACGCGCTCGGCGCGGGCGCTCACGGCAGTCGACGGGTCCGCCTCATCGCCGACCGTCTGCCAATGCGCAAGCTCCGCACGCTCGCACAGCAGGATCGGCGTGCTTCGGACCGGTCCCGCAACGCGGCCGGTTTCGCCGGAAGCCTTGGCCGGCCGGTGCCAGACCACCCGTCCGGCGGCGCACAGCTTGTCGAGCATCGAGGGCTGGTACTTCTGGACCCGGGCCGGAAGCAGTTCCTCTTCCCAGGCCGAAGCAGGTGCCACGCAGCCTTCGAGCTGCCGGATCGCAGCGAGCAGGCCCTCGTCGCCCGCGCGCTTGCCATCGTCCCCGGCGATGCGCTGCCAGCGGAACAGAAACCGGAGGAATTGCGCCGGCGGTACGGTGCGGACGGCCGCGCGCCGCCGGTCACGGGAGTAGCGGTACATGCGCGCCAGCAACCGCCGCTCGCACCATTCCCCGGCGTCAGGGGTGGTGAAGTGGCCCTGCATCACCGCACCCTCGGCCTCCAGCGCCGTGAGCGCGATCAGGACGGCCGGGATGCGCACGGCGAGGGGCGCGGCGACGCTGGCCGCAGTCACGGGGCCGAGCAACTCGAGACGGCTTCGCACCACTTCGCGGAGGGCGTCCTCTGGTGCTGGAAGCGCGCCGTTGCTGGGGCGGATCGGCGCGGCGGCTGTCGCTGCCGGGGCGATGGCGTTGAACTCGTGCAGCCGCTCGGCGGCGACGTAGAGCGGCGTGCCATCCTGGATCTCGAGGCGTGCGATGCGCCGGTTCTCCGCGAGCTCAGTCAGGAACTGACCGACCGGCGCCGCATCCGCGAGCGCGCGGGCCTTGAGCTCGGCGTCCGTCAGGAAGCCGAACACGACCAGCGCATCGTGGAGTTCGTCGGCATTCTCGATCGATGGCCAGGTCTCGTCGCGAACCCGTGCGATGGCCTCGGGCGTGACGCCCCCGAACGCCGGTACCGCGGGCAGTTCGCCGGCCGCTCGTGTGTTCACGGATCGCGTGCGGCGCTCTTCCGCGGCGCCGTCGTCAAGGAATGCATAGGGGCGGGCGTTCAGGATCGCGCTCGCCAGCGGCGAAGGCTCAGCGACGTCGCGGCACACGACGGTGAGCTCGCCGCTTTCGATTCGTGCGAGCAGTCGCTCGAGCCCCGCGATGTCCATCGTCTCGTTGAGGCAGTCGGAGATCGTCTGCGTGACGAGCGGGTGGTCCGGCACCTCGCGCTCGCCGGTCAGGTTCTCGGCGCAGGCGAGCTGGTCCGGAAACACCAGCGACAAGAGGTCCTCAGCATCGGCGCGCTGGAACTGTGGCGGCAGGCGCTTGCCGTTTCGCATCCTCTGCACGGCGAGCGCGATGCTCGCGTTCCACCGCCAGCGCGTGGCGAACATCGGCGCATCGAGGAGCGCCTGCACGAGGAGGTCGCGGACCGTTGCGGACTTGAGGTACTCGATCACGTCGGTCAGCGGGAAGCTGTGGGTCGGGCCGAACGACAGCACGATGCTGTCATCGAGCGCGCTCGCCTGCAGCTCGAAGTTGAACTTGCGGCAGAACCGCTTGCGAAGTGCGAGTCCCCAGCCACGGTTGAGCTTGGCGCCGAACGGCGAGTGGATCACGAGGTGCGTGTCGCCGACCTCGTCGAAGAAACGCTCCATGATCACCGTGTCGGGGCCCGGAAGCGCCCCGAGCGCGACGCGCGCTGCGCCGAGGTACTCAAAGAGCTGCCGCGCCGCCACGCCATCGAGCGCGAGCTCCGCCTCGACCCAGCGGCGCGCGCTGTCGACGCCGGCGCCGAAATGGTCCGAGAACTGAGCGGTCAGTCGCGCGACCGACTGGCTGAGTTCGTCACTGCGGCTCAAGCCTTCGCCGAGCCAGAACGGCATGTTAGGTGGCTGGCCGCGGGCGTCTTCGACGAACACCTTGCCGGTCAGGACCTTGAGCACTCGATAGGACGTGTTGCCGAGCTGGAAGATGTCACCCGCGAGGCTCTCGAACGCAAAATCCTCGTTCAGGGTGCCGACGCGATGCTCCTCGGGCATCAGCACGACCTCGTAGTCGAACTGGTCGGGGATGACGCCCGCGTTCATCACTGCCACGAGGCGTGCGCCGCGCCGCCCGCGCAGTCGTCCGTTGACGCCATCGAGGTGCAGGTAGGCCCCGCGGCGCCCGCGGCGGGTCGTGTAACCGTCGGCCAGTACCTGGACGACGTCGCGGAACGCGGTCAGCGAGAGTCCGCGGTACGGAGCCGCGCGCCGGAACACCTCGTACAGGGGCTCGATGTCCCATTCGCGGCACGCGATCTCGGCGACCAGCTGCTGGGCGAGCACATCAAGTGGCGCCGCCGGAATGCGGATCCGCTCGAGCTCGCCGCGGCGCACCGAGTCGAGCAGCGCCGCGCACTCGACCAGGTCGTCGAGCGACAGCGGGAACAGCCGACCCTTCGGGATCGCGCCAATGGAGTGGCCGGCGCGGCCGACGCGCTGCAGGAACGCACCGATTGCGCGCGGCGATCCGAGCTGGACGACCAGGTCGATGTCGCCGATGTCGATGCCGAGCTCGAGCGAGCTGGTCGCAATCAGCACCTTGAGCTGGCCGCTCTTGAGGCGCTGCTCGGCGTCGAGCCGGTGCTCGCGCGCGAGGCTGCCGTGGTGCGCGGCGACGTGTTCCTCGCCGAGGCGCTCGGCGAGGTGACGCGCCGTGCGTTCGGCGACGCGCCGCTGGTTCACGAAGATCAGCGTCGTGCGGTGCTCGCCGATGAGGACCGCGAGCCGGTCGTAGGTTTCCTCCCAGACTTCGGCCGCCATGACGGTCGAGAGCGGCGACTCCGGCAGCTCGAGCGCGAGGTCGCGGCGGCGGACGTGACCGGCATCGATGATCGCGACCGGCTCCTCCCGATTGCCGACCAGGTAGCGGGCGATGTCCTCGACCGGCTTCACTGTCGCTGACAAGCCGACGCGCACCGGCGCCGTGGTGCAGAGCGCCTGCAGGCGCTCCAGCGTCAGCATCAGGTGAGCGCCGCGCTTGGTGCCCGCGATCGCGTGCAGCTCATCGACGATGACGCTGCGCGTCGAGCGCAGCATCGCCCGGCCCGAGTCGGAGGTCAGCAGGATGTAGAGGGACTCGGGCGTCGTCACCAGCACGTGCGGCGGGCGCTTGCGCATTCGCGTCCGCTCCGTGGTCGTCGTGTCGCCGGTCCGGACGGCCACGCGGATATCGACGTCGGGACTGCCGAGCGCCATCAGTTCGTCGCGGATGCCGCCGAGCGGTTCGCGCAGGTTCACCTCGATATCGTTCGAGAGCGCCTTCAGCGGCGAGACATAGACGACGTGGACTTCGTCGTCGAGTCCGCGCTCGAGGCCCTCCTTAATAAGAGCATCGATGGCCGCCATGAACGCCGCGAGCGTCTTGCCCGAGCCCGTCGGCGCCGCAACGAGAACGTGGCTGCGTTCGAGCGCGAGTCGCCAGGCCCGTTCCTGTACCTCGGTGGGCGTGCCGAAACGTCGCGTGAACCACCCGGAGACAGCCGGGTGGAAGCGCGAAAGCGGGCTGGAAACGGCGCCTTGGTCGGGCACGTCGGTCTCGCGGGAGGAGGGACGAGAGGGGATTCGCATCGATTCTAGTGGATGCGTGCCGCGGCATCGGGTCTGACTGGTGTCAGCGACTGCCGTTGCGATGATTGGGGGCGGGGTACTGGTAAATCAATGGGTTGCAGGAGCGCACGTCCGACTTCGCCATCGCCAGAACCGGGCTTCGAGGACGGCCAAAACGCCACCGCCAGCCGCCGTGCCGAGCAAAACAGGGCGGCCGAGGACGGGCATAAATCGAGCTGACGGGACGGCCGCGAAGCAGCGAACGGCTGAGCGGGTCACTCGGTACGGAGTTCCGGGTCTCGCGTGCCCCAATTTCAAAATGCATTTTGAAACCGAATGACCGCGACTGCGCGGTTTCACGCCTGGCTCATCTGCCGTTCGGTCGCGAGTGCGCCGGACTCACCCCGACGAGGTGGTCGAACGCCGTCTCGAGGGAGCGGCGACCGACTCCGGTGTCGCGACACGCGGTTT
>CAYNCY010000249.1:0-5884 GCA_964395195.1 uncultured Steroidobacteraceae bacterium | reverse complement strand
CGTGCACGGTGCACCTGGACGGCGAGCCCATCCGCTCGTGCGTCACGCCGCTGTCGGCGGTGGCGGGCAAGCACGTGACGACCATCGAAGGCCTGCAGACACCCGCCGCCAAGGCCGTTCAGGCGGCATGGATCGAGCTGCAGGTGCCCCAGTGCGGCTACTGCCAGAGCGGCCAGGTCATGTCGGCAACCGCACTCCTCGAGAAGAACGCGGCGCCGACCGACGCCGACATCGATAGCGCCATGAGCGGCAACATCTGCCGCTGCGCGACGTACTCCCGCATCCGCGCGGCGATCCACGCCGCCGCCCACTCCATCAAGGCGTAGCCCATGAGCCGCTCACCGTCAGTCGTGCGACCCACCCGGCGCGATTTCCTCAAGCAGGCCGGCGCCGTGACCGCGACGGCGCTGACCATCGGCTTTGAGTGGCTCGGCCCCTCCCGCCGCGCCGTCGCCGCGACCGCCCCGGCCGCATTCGCGCCGAACGCGTTCGTGCGCATCGATGCGGACGGCACGGTCACGGTCATCGCCAAGCACATTGAGATGGGGCAGGGTGCCTACACCGGCATTGCGACGGTGCTCGCCGAGGAGCTCGATGCGGACTGGACGAAGGTTCGCGTCGAGAGTGCCCCCGCGGACGTGAAGCGCTACGCCAACCTCGCCTTCAAGATGCAAGGGACGGGCGGCAGCTCCGCGATGGCGAACTCCTGGGCGCAGCTTCGGGACGCGGGCGCCAAATGCCGGGCGATGCTCCTCACTGCAGCGGCCAGGGACTGGAAGGTGCCCGTCACGGAGCTGACCACCGACAAAGGCAGCGTCATCCACGCCGCGAGCCACCGGCAGGCGAGCTACGGTTCGCTGTCCGCGAAGGCGGCGACGCTGCCGGTGCCCGAGAGCGTCACGCTCAAGGACCCGAAGGATTTCAAGCTGATCGGGCAGCGGCCGCCCCGCGTCGACGTGCCCTCGAAGGTCGACGGGACCGCGGTGTTCACGCTCGACGTCGCCTTGCCCGGAATGCTCGTCGCGCTGCTGAAGCGCCCGCCGCGCTTCGGGGCGACGGTCAAGTCCTTCGACCCGACCGCGGCCAGCGCCATTCCCGGCGTCGTCAAGATCGTCCAGGTGCCCGGTGGCGTCGCCGTCGTGGCGAAGAGCTTCTGGGCCGCCAAGCAGGCACGGGATGCGCTGGTCGTCGACTGGGACGATACCCATGCCGAGCGTCGCAGTTCCTCCGACTTGATGAAGGAGTATCGCCAGCTCGCCGAGCAACCGGGGCTGCCCGCCCGGAAGGTGGGCGACGCCGCCGCGTCGCTGAAGAACGCGGTCCACAAGGTGTCCGCCAGCTACGAGTTCCCGTACCTCGCCCACGCGCCGATGGAGCCGCTCGATGCCGTCGTGAAGCTCACGGCCACGAGTTGCGAGATCTGGGCCGGCGATCAGTTCCAGACGCTCGACCAGGCCAATGCCGCGCGGATCGCGGGACTCGATCCCCAGCAGGTGAGTATCCATACGCTCTTTGCCGGCGGCAGCTTCGGCCGGCGCGCGAACGTCGGCTCCGACTACATCGTGGAGGCGGTGTCGATCGCCAAGGCATTCGGCGCCGACGGCACGCCGATCAAGCTGCAGTGGACGCGGGAGGACGACCTGCACGGCGGCCTCTACCGACCCATGTACTTCCACAAGCTCGAAGCGGGCCTCAACGAAAAGAAGGAGCTGGTCGGATGGCGGCACGTCATCGTCGGCCAGTCGATCATGGCCGGTGGTCCGTTCGCCGTCATGATCAAGGACGGCATCGATCCCACGTCCGTCGAGGGCGCGGCGAGCATTCCGTACGACATTCCGAACATCGACGTCGAGCTGTCGACCACGAAGGTCGGCGTTCCCGTCCTCTGGTGGCGCGTCGTCGGGAGCTCGCACACGACCTTTGCCGTCGAGGCGTTCATCGACGAGGTGGCGCACGCCGCCGGCAAGGACCCGTTCGCCTTCCGCCGTGACCTCCTGGCGCACGAACCCAAGATGAAGGCGGTACTCGAGCTGGCCGCCGAAAAGGCCGGCTGGAACAGCGGGCCATTGCCGAAGGGTAAGGGCCGGGGCATCGCGGTCGCGGAAGCCTTCAAGACGCACGTCGCGCAGGTGGCCGAAGTGACGGTCGACGACGCGGGTCGGGTCACCGTGGACCGCGTCGTCGTCGCGGTCGACTGCGGAATCGCGATCAATCCCGATGTCATCGCGGCGCAGATGGAAGGCGGCGTCGGCTTCGGGCTCGGCGCGGCGCTCTACGGCGCGATTACGCTGAAGGACGGCCACGTCGAGCAGGACAACTTCAACAATTACCGTGTCCTTCGGATCAACGAGATGCCGAAGGTCGAGGTGCACATCGTGCCGTCGGCCGAACCACCGACCGGCGTCGGTGAACCGGGCGTCGCGCCCATCGGCCCGGCGGTCGCCAATGCGATCTTTGCCGCCACCGGGAAACGCGTCCACCTGCTGCCATTTCCGAAGAGCAGTCACGCCTGACGTTGAGGTAAGGCCATGAGCACACCGGCGACCGGATCAAAGCGACATCCCATCCTCTGGACGCTCGGTGCGCTGGTGGCGATCGGAGTCGTCTTCGCCGGGTATCTCGTGGCGACTCCGGGCCCCACCGCTTTCGCGCCGGGCAAGCGGGTCGCGCTCGCGGACTATCACGGCAAGGACCCGACGGGCGTTCCGGAGGAGCTCAAGACTGCCAGCCTCCTCGAGCGCGGCGAGTACCTGACCCGTGCCGCGGACTGCGCGGCGTGCCACACCGCCAAGGGCGGGGAGCCGTTCACGGGCGGGCGGGCGTTCGTGCTGCCTTTCGGCACGATGTACTCCACGAACATCACGCCGGATCCGGAGACCGGCATCGGGGCTTACACCGATGCGGAGTTCCTGAACGCGCTTCACAAGGGCGTGGGCCGGGGCAACGTTCGGCTCTATCCCGCGATGCCGTACGCGAGCTACGCGCAGATGGCGGACGCGGACGCGCTCGCGATCAAGGCCTACCTCTTCTCGCTGAAACCCGCGCGCGCGCCCGCACCGACCAACACGCTCTCGTTCCCCTTCAACCAGCGGGCCCTGGTGGGTGTGTGGGCCGCGATGTTCAACCCCGACAAGCGCTACGAGCCGAACGTCGACCGCGACGACGTCTGGAACCGCGGCGCCTACCTGACCGAGGCGATGGGCCATTGCGGCGAGTGCCATACGCCGCGCAACCTCGCCTTCGCGTTGAACAATCGCCAGAAATTTGCCGGCGCCCTGCAGGCGGGCTGGCGCGCCTACAACATCACCCCCGACGTCGGCACGGGCGTCGGCGCCTGGAGCGACGCCGACCTGCTGCACTACCTGTCGACGGGACATGCGGTCGGGCGGGGAACGGCGTCCGGTCCCATGGGGGAGGCGGTCGATCAGAGCCTGAGTTACCTGCGCCCGAGCGACCTCACCGCGATGGTCGCGTATCTGCGCTCGGTCGCCAGCGTCGCAACGCCGGACCTCCCCGAACGGCGTGTCGCCGTTGCCTCAGACTCGGCGTCGGCGAGCGTCGGCTCCCATTCCGAGGTGAGCGGCAAGGAGGTCTACGCAAGCGCCTGCGCCGGCTGTCACGGGTGGACCGGCGTCAGCCCGTCCGTGACGGCGGCAACGCTCACGGGCACTCGTGCGGTCAATGACCCGACGGCGACCAACGTCGCCCAGGTGATCATTCGTGGCGGGGAGAGGCGGGCGGAGCCGGGCCCGCGGAACATGCCGTCGTTTGGCGATACGTATTCGGACAGCGAGATCGCGAGCGTCGCGAACTACGTGACCGCTCGCTTCGGCGCCAAACCCGCCGATCTCACGGCGGAGCAGGTCGCGAAGCTGCGGACGCTGGACTAAGGCCTCGACGGCCGGTCGACGGCGTCGAGATCGCCCGGCTCGTCAATATCGCGGGAGAGTTCCGGAGCGGCAACGGCCGTGACGTCGCCGGCACGCCGGCGAAGCAGGTCGCGCGCGCCACGGTCGGCAGCGAGTGCGATGAGATCGGCGAACCACGAGCGCGGCAGGATGGCGGGAACGCCGACGGTGCCTGCGTAGGCGCTCGCGACAGCCCTGTCCGGGGCTACGTCCCACTCCGTCACCAGTCGCCGTATGTGTTCGGCTGAGACTTCCGGCTGATCGCACAGGACGACGAGCAGCCCATCGACGTCCTCCGAGAGCGCGCGGGCCCCGGCCCGCAGCGAGGCACCCATGCCGTCCGCCCAGTTTTTACAGTCGAGGCGTTCCGCGCCGAGATCAGCGACGGCCTGGAACGTGCTATCGGCATGCGCGCCGACGACCACGATCGTTCGGGCGGGCCGTGCGGACAGGGCGGCGAGGGTCGCCCGCCGCACCAAAGTCACGCCGCCAATCCTCAGCAGCTGCTTGCGGCTGCCGAGTCGGGTCGACGCGCCGGCCGCGAGGACGACGGCACCCAGGCGAGGGGTCGCCACTGTCATCGCTGCGTCGTCAGAAACTGCTGGAGCTCCGCCGCAATGGACAGCGCGAGCATTTCCGGGCCATTGCCGCCGAGCTTGAGGCCGACCGGTGAACGCAACCGCTCGGCGAGCGCCGCGCGCGTCGCGGGGTCCATCTGCCCCAGCAGTTCATCGCGGCGCGCCGGCGGCCCGAGGAGCCCGATGTAGCGCTCCGGCCGCTCGCTGAGTGCCGTCAGCGCATCGAGATCGTTTGCCGCCGTGTGCGTCATCACGACGACCGCGTCGTCAGGTTCGCCCGTCAGCCGGGCAAGGCCCTCGGACGGTCGTGCAACGATGCTTCGATCCGCGCGTGCGGCGTACGCGCTCACCGCCGCGGCGCGGTGGTCGATGACGATCATGTACCAGCCCATCCCGCGGCCGATCCTGATCAGTGCGGGGAGCTCGGGGCCCGCGCCGATCAGAATCACCCGCGGTGACGGCCGCACCGTCGCCACCGCGCAGGCGACCGGAGTGCCTGCGATCGCAAGCGCATGCTCTCCGCCCGGCCGGTCGCTGAGCGACAGGAGCTCCCGCGGCCCGGTACCGATGGGGATGGCCTCAGATTCCAGCCAGCACCAACCCTGCCCGCGACTGGGGCCGTCGATCGCGACGGCGACCGTCAGGGGCCGCCGTCGCTCGTCCGCCCGCTCGAGGGCGGTCAGGACGGGGGAGGCGGTCCCGGCGAGCATCGGCACCAGCAGCACGCTTGTCTGCCCGCGGCAGCCTGACCCCGACCCAAAGATGAGATCGTCATCGCTTCGGGTATCGAACACGACGATCTCGGCCGCCTCCGTGCGAAGTACCCGACGCGCGGCGACCGCGAGCCCGGACTCGAGACATCCACCGGAGACGGCGCCGCGCTGGGTGCCGTCGCTCGCGACGGAGGCGGCGAGGGCGCCGGCCTTGCGGTACGTCGATCCGCGCGTGAGCACGACGAGACAGAGGACGACCGAATGCCCGCGGCGAAGCAACTCCCGCGTCGCGCAGACGAGAGCGCGCTGACCGCCCAGATCTTCGGGTGCCGCCGCGTCGGCCGGTGGGCTCGGCTCGGTATTCCTGGGTAGGGCCGGTTCCTGTCGCATCGATCAGCCTAGGATGAAGACAGCGTGGACGGGAGCATGCGGATGCGCGGCAGCGAGCGAAAGCTGAACGTCAGCATCGCCGAGCCCGTCACTCGATCCGCCGGCAGGAACGCTCGTCGCTGCACGGCCCAACATACTAGATCGTCGGGAGCGCACGCATCCGCACGTCGGTCGCGACTCACTCGAACCAGATCTCGATTTCATAGCCGTCCGGGTCGCGGACGAACGCATACGGGAGGCCCGGGCCGAATTCGCCCTGGGACGTGACGACGCCGCCGGCGCTCTTGACCAGGGC